>NZ_CP134982.1:300000-424619 GCF_039363085.1 Buchnera aphidicola (Ceratoglyphina bambusae)
GAAAAAATGTTACACAACAAGGATCTCGTATAAAAGAAAAATATCTCACATTCGATTTTTCACATAATAAAAGAATTTCTAATACGGAAAAATACAAAATAGAAAAAAAAATAAATAAAGAAATACAAAAAAATAGTATTGTTAAAACTAAAGTAATAAAAATTCAAAAGGTAGATAAACTAAATACAATAGGTTTGTTTAGTGAAAAATACCATGATAAAGTAAGAGTTGTAAAAATAAATGATTTTTCTTCAGAGCTATGTTCAGGTACACATGTAAAAAGAACTGGTGAAATAGGAACATTTAAAATATTTAAAATTAAAAAAATATCTAAACAAAAATATAGAATAAAAGCATTAACACAAAATTTTGCTATAAAAAAAATATATGAAAATGAAAGTGTGTTAAATAAAATATGTAAAAAAATAAAAATTAAAAAAAATAATATAGTAAAACATTTAATTTATATATTAAAAAAAAATAAAAATTTAGAAAAAAAAACATTTAATTTAAAAGAAAAACTATTAGATTTAGAAATAGATAAGATATTAAAAAATGTTATAAAAATAAATAAATATGAAATTGTTATAAAAACTTTATTTAATGAAAATAATATTTTATTAAGAAAATTTATAGATAAAATAAGAAATAAAAAAAAAGAAATAATAATAATAATATTAAATATTAAAAAAAACAGTGTTTCTATATTAATAGGAGTTACAAAAAAATTATCTAAAAAAATAAATGCAGTAAAAATATTAAATGTAATTAATAAAAAAACTAAAGGATCCGGAGGTGGAAAAAGAACATTAGCTGAAGGGGGAAATAAAAAAATAATTTTAACTAAAAAATTTTTAAAAAATATAAAAATTTGGTTCCCATATAAATAAAATTTATTAAAAAATTTAACAAAAAAAATTCTATATAAAAAAAATAATAAAGAATAAAAAATAAAATATACAAAATAATTTCAAAATATTAACAAGGAAAATATAATGCTTATACTAACTCGCAGGATAGGAGAAACCTTAATAATAGGTGATGAAATCACAGTAACTGTTTTAGGAGTAAAAGGAAATCAAGTAAGAATTGGAGTCAACGCGCCAAAAAATATATCTGTTCATAGAGAAGAAATATATGAAAGAATACAATCTGAAAAAAAAACAGTAAAATAAAAACTTCGTCTTGCTTATTATTTAGCAAGACGAAGTTATAAATTTAATAAAAAAATATTTGACTTATTAATTTTAAAAAGTAAAATTGATTTATATAATGTTTCTATATTTTGGTGAGATGACCGAGAGGTTTAAGGTACTCCTCTGCTAAGGGAGAATGCATTTAATGCATCGAGGGTTCGAATCCCTCTCTCACCTTAAAATAAAATATATCTATATTTAATACTAAAATTTATTTATAAAAAAAAAACAAGCATCCGTAGCTTAGTCGGATAGAGCACTCGGCTACGAACCGAAAGGTCGAAGGTTCGAATCCTTCCGGATGCAAAAAAAATTCAATAATCTTATTACAAAATTTTTTTGTCAAAAAAATAAATATATCAAAGGAGAAAAAATTGATTCCAAAAATGTTTTATAGTATTAATTGGATATTAAAAAATAAAAAAATTTTAAAAAAAATTAATAAAGGAATTGAAAGAGAAACATTAAGAATAGACAAAAATGGAAATCTTTCAAAAACCTTACACCCAAAATCCTTGGGATCTTCTCTAACACACAAATGGATAACAACAGATTTTTCAGAAAATTTAATAGAATTTATAACTCCTAAAACAAATAATACAAACAAATTAATAAATATTTTGTTAGATTTATATATATATACAACAAAAAATTTATTTAAAGAACAACTTTGGCCTTTAAGTATACCTCCATATTATATTAATAATAAAAAAAAAATACAAATAGCAAAGTATGGAAAATCAAGATTAGGAAAAAAAAAAGAATTATATAGAATAGGTCTAAAAAACAGATATGGCTACTATAAAAACATTATTTCTGGTATTCACTATAACTTTTCATTACCAAAAAAAATTTGGAAAAAATGGTACAACACAGATAAAGTAATAAATAAAAATATGATATCTAAAGGATATATGCATATAATAAGAAATTATTATAGATTTGGATATATAATACCATATATATTTGGATCATCTCCAACTATATCAAATAAAATAATTAAAAAAAAAAATATAAACTTTAATTTTTCTACTTCTATAAGATCTAGTAAATTCGTATATGGTAATAATATTTCTAAAAAGTTAAATATAAAATTTAATTCTATAAAAGAATATATAAAAAAAATAGAAAAAGCTCTAAAAACGAAAGAAAAAAAATTTAAAAATATTAAAGAAAAAAAAAATCAAATAAACTCTAATTTAATACAATTAGAAAATGAATTGTATGTGCAAGTTAGACCAAAACAAAATGCAAAAAAAAAAGAAACTCAAATAGAAGCTTTAAAAAAAAGAGGAATAAAATATATAGAAATTAGATCTTTAGATGTAAATCCTTTTTCTCCTATAGGAATAAAAAAACATCAAATACTAATATTAGATTTATTTTTAATTTGGTGTTTATTAATAAAATCACCATTCATAAGTAAGATAGAAATGAAATATATATATAAGAATTGGGAAAATATATGTATAAAAGGAAAAAAAAAAAAACAAAAAATATATGTAAAAAAAAATAAAAAAAAAAAATTTATAAAATTAGGAATACAAATAATACGTCAATTAAAAATAATTGCAAAAATGCTTGATAAAAATACTAAAAAAAATGAATATAAAAAATCTTGTAAAAAAATAATTAAAATGTTTCAAAATAATAATATGACATATTCTTCAAAAATTTTAAAAATGATAAAAAAATATGGAATAAAAAAAGCTGGATTAAATTTATCTAATAAATATTTCAAAAAATATAAAAATAAATTGTTCAAAAATATTAAAAAAACAGATTTTTTGAAAGAAAAACTAATTTCTTTAAAGATGAACAAAATAATTGAAAAACATAATTTAAAATATTAAAAAAAAATATAAAAATTATTTTTTAATAACTCTAATTTTATCTTTATAAGCAATTATAGCTACATCTGCTTTTCTAATTGAAAATAAACCAACTGTAACTACACCAGGAATATTATTTATTTTTTTTTCTATATTTATAGGATCATCTATAACAAGATCATAAACATCTAAAATTATATTTTTATAATCTGTTAAAAAATTTTTTCTTAATACAGGAAAACCACCTAATTCAATTATTTTACTTTTAATGAAAGAATACGCTATAGAAATAATTTCTATAGGTAATGGATTTTTAGATCCTAAAATATTAACTTTTTTAGTAAAATCTGCAATACAAACAAAAGTATTAGCCATTTCTGATAAGATTTTTTCTCCTGTTAAAGCTCCTCCTCCCCCCTTTAACATTTGCATATCATCATTTATTTCATCTGCACCATCAACATAAATTTCTATTTTATCTATATATTTTACATCAAATGTTTTAATATTATATTTTTTTAAATATAAAGTAGAAATTTTAGAGCTAGATACTACTCCTTTTATAAAACTAGAAATTTTACTTAATTCTTTTATAAAATATAATACTGTACTCCCAGTTCCTATTCCTAATATAGCATTTTTAGGAACATATTTAATAGCCTCTATAGCAGATTTTTTTTTTAATTTGTTTATATTCATAGTAATAATATTTAAATAAAAAACTCCTAAAAAAATTAATTTAAACTTTTATAAAAAAAATATAAAATTATCAAATATATTTATAAATATAGTAAATAAAAATTTCTGGGGCACCTGGATTCGAACCAGGGATCCCGGTATCAAAAACCGATGCCTTAACCACTTGGCTATGCCCCAACAAAATTGTAAAAAACAGATTATTATTAATTTTATAAATATAATAAATACGGAGAGCGAGATTTGAACTCGCATGCTTCGCAGCGCCAGAACCTAAATCTGGTGCGTATACCTATTCCGCCATCTCCGCAAAAATAATTCTATTAACTAATATAAATTTATAAAAAAAATTTAGCTATGATGGGAATTGAACCCATGACCTCAGCGTTATGAGTGCTGTGCTCTAACCATCTGAGCTACATAGCTATATAATAAGTAATAGGACTTTAATTATAAATATACTAAATTTGACATCAATTATCAACTATTTTATTAAAATAATATATTAAATAAAAATTTAAAACAAAATTATTTTATTTATAATACAATGAACAAAAAATTTAATAATTAGTTCACAAAAAACAAAATATGAAAGAAAATTTTATAGAAAAAATAATAAAAAAAGATATAAAAAATAATAAAGACATAAAAATTAAAACTAGATTTCCCCCAGAACCAAATGGTCATCTACATATAGGACACGCAAAATCAATTTTTATAAATTTTAGTATAGCTAAAAAATACAATGGAAAATGCAATTTAAGATTTGATGATACAAATCCGCGTAAAGAAAACAAAAAATATATTACTTCTATAAAAAAAGATATAAAATGGTTAGGATTAAAATTTAATAATATAAAATATTCTTCTAAATATTTTAATAAATTTTATAAGTATGCAATTATATTAATAAAAAAAGGATTAGCATATGTAGATAATTTAAATAAAAAAGATATAAAAAAATATAGAGGAACTCTTAATAAAAAAGGGGAAAATAGCCCATATAGAAATAGAAAAATAATGGAAAACATATTTTTATTTAAAAAAATGAAAAAAGGTAAATTTAATGAAGGAAGTTGTTGTTTAAGAGCTAAAATAAGCATGTCATCAAAAATAATAATAATGAGAGATCCAGTTTTATATAGAATTATAAAAAAATATAAACATTATAAAACTAAATATAAATGGTGTATATATCCAACATATGATTTTGCTCATTGTATTTCAGATTATATAGAAAAAATTTCACATTCAATATGTACTTTAGAGTTCTTAGATAATAAAACATTGTATAATTGGATATTAAAAAATATAGATGTTAAAAAAAAACCTAGACAATACGAATTTTCTAGACTTAATATAGAAAATTCTATATTATCAAAAAGAAAAATAAAATTACTAATAAAAAACAAAATTGTAAAAAATTGGTCAGATCCTAGACTATTAACAATATCAGGATTAAGAAAAAGAGGATATACACCAAAATCAATAATGAAATTTTGTAATAATATAGGTGTGACTAAAAAAGAAAGTTTAATACAAATTTCTAATTTAGAAAATCATATAAAAAAAGATTTAGATAAAAAAGTAAATAGAGCTATGGCTGTAATAAACCCGATAAAAATTATAATATATAATCTCCCTGATAATTATAAAAAAAAAATTATAATACCAAATCATCCAAAAATAAAAAAATTAGGAACACAAAATATTATTTTAAGAAGAGAAATATATATAGAAAAAAAAGATTTTCAAGAAAATTATAAAAAAAAAAGTAAAAAACTATGTTTAAATGGAACAGTAAAATTACGTTATTCATATATAATAAAAGCGAAGAAAATTAAAAAAAATAAATTTAATAAAATAAAGGCAATATATTGTAAATATTATAAAGAAACATTAAGTAAAAAAAATAAAAAAATAAAAAAAAATAGTATAATACATTGGATATCTAAAAAAGATTCTATAAATTCAAAATTTAAAATATATAAAAATTTATTCAATATAAAAAAACTAGATAAACAAAAGAAAATTATAAATTATGTAAATTCTAATTCACTAATAATAAGAGAAGGTTTTGTACAAAAAGATATATTTTCAAAAATTATAAAAAATTATATACAATTTGAAAGAATAGGGTATTTTTTTTTAGATAAAAAAAGTACAAAAAAAAATGTTACATTTAATTGTGTGGTAAAATTAAAAAATCATAAATAAAATTTATACAATTATTAAATTGTAAATTATAAAAAAATAAAATGGAAATATCATGCCAAGAATTAAAAAAATATTCGCTAGAGAAATAATAGATTCCAGAGGATATCCTACAATTGAATCTGAAGTACATTTACACAGTGGATGTATAGGAATATCTAGTGTACCATCAGGAGCTTCTACAGGCTCTAAAGAAGCATTAGAATTAAGAGATAATAACAACAAATATTTTTTTGGATATGGAGTTTTAAAAGCAGTAAATAATGTGAATAACATAATATTTAAAATACTAAAAAATCAAAATTCTAAATATCAAAAAAAAATAGATAATATTATGATAAAAGAAGATGGAACAAAAAATAAATCAAATTTAGGAGCGAATGCTATATTATCTGTATCATTATCTGCAGCAAAAGCATATGCACAATATAAAAAAATTCCTTTATATAAACATATTGCAAAATTATGTAAAATTAATAAAAAATTTATAATGCCTAGACCTATGATAAATATTATAAATGGTGGTAAACATTCTAATAATAATTTAGACATACAAGAATTTATGATACAACCAAAAAAAAATGTTTCTATAAAAAAATCTATAAGAATGGGTTGTGAAATATTTCACTCTTTATATAACATATTAAAAAATAACAATATGAGTGTATCTGTAGGGGATGAGGGCGGTTTTTCTCCAAATTTAAAAAGTAATGAAGAAGCATTAATGTTAATAAAAGAATCAATTAAAAAAACTAAATATGTTTTAGGAAAAGATGTAATTCTAGCAATAGATTGCGCAGCTACAGAATTATATGATAATAAAACAAAAAAATATAAATTAAAAAATGAAAATAAAAATTTTAATTACAAAGAGTTCACTAAATATTTAAATAATATTTCAAAAAAATATTATATTAATTCTATTGAAGATGGATTACATGAAAACGACTGGAAGGGATTTAAATATCTAACGAAAAAAATAGGAAAAAAAATACAAATAGTTGGAGATGATTTATTTGTAACAAATCCATTAATTTTAAAACATGGTATATTAAACAATTCAGCAAATGCTATTTTAATAAAATTTAATCAAATAGGAACATTAACAGAAACTTTAGAAACTATAAAAATAGCTAAAGAAAATAAATATAATACAATAATTTCCCACAGATCAGGAGAAACAGAAGATACTACTATATCAGATCTATCGGTAGGAACATTTTCAAAACAAATAAAAACAGGATCTATGTCTAGAACAGAAAGAATTGCTAAATATAATAGATTAATTAGAATAGAAGAGCAAATCACAAAATAAGAACAACTATAAAATAACAATGTTGAAAAATATTGTTATTTTTTTAATAAAAATATTAAATGTTTTTCAAATATTTAAATAAATAAAAACATTATCAAAAATTGATAAAATATAACAGGAGAAAAAATGAAAAAAACTTTTATAATAGATGGAAATTACTATATGTATAAATATTATTATGCAATTCCTATGTTACGAAACAAATTAGGAGAACCTAGAAACATAGTGTATGGTTTTTTAAAATTATTTAATATAATATATAAAAAATATAATCCAGAAAAAATAATAACAGTTTTTGATTCAAAAAAAAAAATTTTAGAAAAAAGATTTATAAAGAATATAAACTAAACAGATCTATTATGCCTAAAGATATTATAAATCAAATAAAACCTTTAAATTTTTTAATAAAAAATTTAGGAATACCAATAGTAAAAATACCATGTATAGAAGCAGATGACACTATAGGAATATTATCTAAAATAGAAAATAAAAAAAAAAACAATGTATATATATTAACTAATGATAAAGATATTTATCAAATAATAAATTCAAAAACATTTATTATGAATAATTTATATAAAATAATTGACAAAAAAAAAATAAAAAAAAAATATAAAATTTTTCCAAAAAATATACCAGATTTTTTATCTTTAGTTGGAGATAAATCAGATAATATACCTGGTGTTCATTCTATAGGAGAAAAAACAGCACAAATATTAATACAAAAATATGGAAATTTAAAAAATATATATAAAAATATTAATAAAATACATAAATTAAAAATAAGAAATATTAAAAATATATTAATTAATTTAAAATTAACAAAAAAAAAAATATTTTTTTTCTTAAGATTAATAAAATTAAATTTAAATTTTAAAATAGACAAAAAATTTAAAAATTTAAAATTAAAAAAACCTAATAATAAAAAATTAAAAGAATTTTTCAAAAAAAATCAATTTAAAATTTTAAAAAATTATAAAAATTTTTATTAAAAATAAAATATAATTTTTAAAAATATTTACATTAATAAAACTATATAATTATAAAATAAAAATAAATTAAAAAATGAAAAAAATAAAAAATATAGCAATAATTGCTCATGTAGACCATGGTAAAACTACTCTAGTAGATAAATTATTAAAAGAATCAAAATATTACAAAAAAAATAAATATAAAGAAGAAAGAATAATGGATTCAAACTACATCGAAAAAGAAAGAGGTATTACAATATTATCAAAACACGCATCTATTTTTTGGAAAAAATATAAAATAAACATAGTAGATACTCCAGGTCATGCAGATTTTGGAGGTGAAGTAGAAAGAATTATGTCTATGGTCGATTCTGTATTATTATTAGTAGATGCTTTAGAAGGCCCTATGCCTCAAACTAGATTTGTGACTAAAAAAGCATTTTTATACAATATAAAACCAATAGTTGTTATAAACAAAATAGATAGAAAAAATGAAAGATCAAATTGGGTTTTAAACAAAATATTTGACTTGTTTATAAATCTAAACGCCACAGAAGAACAATTAGATTTTCCAGTAATTTATTCTTCAGCTATGTTAGGAACATCTGGAACAAATTTAAAAAATATGAAAGAAAATATGATACCATTATTAGAAACAATAATAAAATATTCACCAGATCCTAAAATAAATAAAGATGAGAAATTTAAATTACAAATATCACAAATAGATTATGATAATTATTTAGGAAATATAGCGATAGGTAAAATTATATCTGGAAAAATAAAAAATAATCAAACAGTTTTTATAAAAAATAATAAAGGTAAAAACATTTCTGGAAAAATTAATAAAATATTATATTACTATGGATTAGAAAAAAAAGAAATACAAGAAGCTCATGCTGGAGAAATAATATTAATATCTGGAATAGAAAATGTAGAAATTTCTGATACTATATGTGAGATTAATAATTTTACACCTTTAAAAAATTTAAGAGTAGATAAACCTACAGTAAAAATATTTATGTCAGTAAATACTTCTCCATTATCAGGAAAAGAAGGAAAATTTTTGACTTCCAGACATATATTAAACAGATTAAAAATAGAAAAATCTAAAAATGTAGCTTTAGAAGTAAACCATGAAAATAATTCAAACACATTTTGTGTCTCAGGTAGAGGAGAATTACATTTATCTGTCTTAATAGAGACTATGAGAAGAGAAGGATTTGAAATGGAACTTTCAAGACCAAAAATAATTTTTAAAAATAAAAACAATAAAATATATGAACCATATGAAACATTAATAATAGACATAGAAAAAAAATATCAAGGTATTGTAATGAAATTAATAGGAGAAAGAAAAGGAGAGCTTAAAAATATAATAATGAGTAATGAAGAAAATAGAATATGCTTAGATTACTATATATCAAGTAGATCTTTAATAGGATTTAGATCTGAATTTAACAATGTTACAGCTGGTACAGGAATATTTCATACATCATTTAAAAAATATGATATAAAACATTCTTACAAAACTGGGCAAAGAAGAAATGGAGTATTAATATCTAATAAAAATGGAAAATCTTTAGGATTTGCTTTGTTCTCTTTACAAGAAAGAGGTAAATTATTTATATCACATGGAGAAGAAGTGTATGAAGGTCAAATAATAGGAATACATAATAGAACAAATGATTTAACTGTAAATTGTATAGCAGGTAAAAAACTTACTAATATGAGAGCATCTGGAACAGACGAAGCAATAAATTTAATTAAACCTATTGAGATTAATTTAGAAAAAGCATTTAATTTTATAAACGATGATGAATTAATAGAAGTAACTCCTAAAAAAATAAGAATAAGAAAAAAATATTTAAAAGAAAACGAAAGAAAAAAATTAAAAAAAATAAATAAAAAAAATATAAAATAACTATAAAATTAAATTATTTATTAAATCAAAATATTTTTTTTCACTATATATAGTCTTCAATTTTTCAGATTGTATTATAATTTTAATATTTTTTAAAGTTTTTTCGAAACTATCGTTTATGATTAAATAATCATAATATTTATAATTTTTAACTTCTGTTACAAATTTTTTCATACGATTTTTAATTATAATATTGCTATCTTTACTTCTTTTTTTTAATCTATTTATTATTTCATTTTTAGATGGAGGTAGTATAAAAATACTTTTAGAAAATAAAATTTTTCTTTTTATTTCATTAGCACCATTTATATCTACATTAAAAAATATGTCATTTCCTTCAAGTAATTTTTGTTTAACAATGTTTAAACCAGTACCATAATAATTATCAAAAATCTGAGCATATTCTAAAAATTTATTATTCTGTATCATTCTTTTAAAAACTTTTTTAGTAACAAAATTATAATGAATTTTATTTGTTTCATTACTTCTCATTGTTCTAGTAGTATATGAAACAGATAAAAATATATTTTTCAGTATTTTTTTTTTTAAGAAACTTTTTAATAAACTAGTTTTACCAACACCGCTCGGACCTGAAAAAATAAAACAGGTACCTATAATATTTTTACTTTTTTTCATAGTATTATTACAATTATAAATATTTATTTTTTTAAAAAAAAAATATTTTTATTAATATTTTCTATTTTAAATAAAGTATCTTTTTTAATTTTATTATTTAATATGCATTGCACAAATGTATAATTTTTATTTTTTACTGAAAATAAAACTTTACCTGAAATAATATTTTTATTTTTTTTAATTTTTAATATATTATCTCCAATATTAGGTAAAACGTTACAACGACTAAATATTAAGAATAACTTTTTATTTTTAATATTCTTATATTTAATTTTACATAAAATTTCTTGACCCATATAACACCCTTTGTTAAAACTTATTAAGTTTAATTTTTTAGAATTAAAAAAATTTGGGAAAAATTTTTGGCAATATATTTTTGTAATTATAGGAAAACCAAACTCCATATCAAATAAATCCCATACTGAATAATTTTCAAAAATTATTTTATTTAAAAATTTTTTTTTAAATCTATTAATTACTTTTATGGAAGAAATTATTATAAATCTTTCTATAGGAAATTTAATTCTCAAAAAAATAATATTTTTTTTTCTAATTACATGATTATAATTAAAAGATATATTGAAATGTTTTTCTAAAAAAAATTTTGAACTTTTTCCAAAAAAACCAAATAATTTATTTTTTTGTGATTCAAATATACATACGTTAGAAAAAATAGAATATTTCTTTAACATATTAACTTGTATTTCAGATGTATAATTTCTTTGTATATAAGCATATCCATCTAAATAATGAAAAATAATAAAAATATTTATTATTTTTCCATTTACATTACAATGAGATCCAAAACTATATCTATTGCGCGACAACTTTTCTATATCATTTGTAAATTGACTTTGTAAATACTTTTTACTATCTTTTCCTAATACAGTAACTAATGACCAATTTTCTAAATAAATTAATTTATTCATAAAATATTATAAACATTAAAATAAAATTTACAAAATATTTATTTATTGTAATTGTCTTTTAAAATATAATTATATCAATAAAATATTAAAATATTATATAATTTTTTAAAAAAAAATATATATTTAAAAAATATATCATATATATTTACAAAAAATAATATATATTTGAAAAATAAATAAAAATAAATAATAGGAAAAACTATGGACGCTAATAAAATAAAAATAAAATTAAATTTATTAAAAAAAAAAACAAAAATTTAAAAAAAATCATAAAATATAAAAAAAAAAAAAAAAAACTAAACAAAATAATTAAAATTTTGAATAAAGAAATAACATGGAAAAATACATCATTAATGTTAAAATTAAAAAAAAAACAAAATGACATTGAAAAAACAATTTTACCAATTAATAAAAACAAAAAAAAAATAAAATATTTATTAGAATTAATAAAATTGTCTAAAAAATTAAAAAGCAAAGAAATACTAGATGATATATATTCAGAATATAAAAAAATAAAGAAAAAAATAAAAGAATTAGAATTTTATAAAATGTTTTCAGAAAAAAATGATATTTTAAATTGCTATATAGATTTACAATCAGGATCAGGAGGAATCGAATCTCAAGATTGGGCAAATATGCTTCTTAAGATGTACATAAAATGGGCTCAAAATAAAAATTTTAAAACAAAAATAATATCAGAATATAAGGGAGAAATAGCTGGAATAAAATCTGCCACTATATATGTAAAAGGAAAATTTGCATTAGGATGGCTAAGAACAGAAACTGGAATACATAGATTAGTTAGAAAAAGTCCATTTAATTCTACAGGGAAAAGACATACCTCTTTTGCTTCTGTATTTGTTTACCCTGAGATAAACCAAAAAAAAGAAATAAAAATATTAAGTTCAGATATAAAAATAGATGTATACAAATCGTCTGGAGCTGGAGGACAGCACGTTAATAAAACTGAATCAGCAGTTAGAATAACACATATTCCTACAAAATTAGTTACTCAATGTCAAAAATATAGATCTCAACATAAAAATAAAAATCAAGCTATAAAACAAATGAAATATAAATTATATAATTTAGATATTAAAAAAAAAAATAATGAAAAAAAAATTTTAGAAAACAATAAATCTAATATTGGGTGGGGTAAACAAATAAGATCATATATATTAGATACATCAATAGTTAAAGATTTAAGAACTGGAATAGAAGATACTAATATACAATCTGTTTTAAATGGAAATTTAGATAATTTTATAAAAAAAAATCTAAAACTAGGAATTTAACATGAATAAAAAAAATAAAATTAAAAAAAAAAACATAAAATCAGAAACAAAAAAAATGAAAGAAAAAAGTATAAAATATATTTTAAAAAACAATTTTAACTATCCTAACAATTTTACACCTGATATAAAATGTAAAGAAATTAAAGAAAAATATAATATATACACAAGAGAACAATTAAAAAAAAAAAATATAAATAAAAAAGTTTGTGGAAGAATAATTAATATAAGAATAATGGGAAAAGCATCTTTTTGTATCTTAAAAGATTTTAGCGGAAAAATTCAAATATATATTTCAAAAAAAAATATTAAAAAAAAATTTTATGATAATCATTTTAAAAAATGGGATCTTGGAGATATAATAGGTGTATATGGTAAAATATTTAAAACAAATACAAAAGAAATAACTATAAAATGTAAGAAATTAAAATTGTTAAATAAAATTTTTAGACCTATACCTAATAGATTTTATGGATTAATAGATAAAGAAAAATGTTATAGAAGAAGACATTTAGACTTAATATCTAATGAAGCATCTATCAAAAAGTTTGTAATTAGATCTAAAATTATATTTTTTATAAGAAAATTTTTTCATCAAAAAAAATTTATAGAAGTAGAAACACCTATAATACAAAATATTCCAGGAGGAGCATCAGCAAAACCATTTATAACATATTATAATTCTTTTAAAAAAAATATGTACTTAAGAATTTCTCCAGAACTATATTTAAAAAAATTAATAATAGGAGGATTTGAAAAAATATTTGAAATTAACAAAAGTTTTAGAAATGAAGGAATATCTAAAAAACATAATCCAGAATTTACTATGATAGAAGCATATTCTGCTTATTCAAATTATGAATATATGATGAAATTAATAGAAAATTTATTTAAATATATATTAAAAAAAATACAAAAAAATTATGTAATAAAATATAAAAATTTAAAAATAAATTTTAAAAAAAAATTTAATATCATTACTATGAATAAATCTATATTAAAATTTAATAAAGACATAAAAAATTCAGATATAAAAGATATAAAAAAACTAAAAAAAATCGCACAAAAAAAAAAATTAATTATTAAGAAAAAATGGAATTTAGAAAAATTAAAAGTAAAAATTTTTGAGCAAACAGTAGAAAAAAATATTATATATCCAACTTTTATAACACATTATCCTGTAGAAACGTCTCCATTAGCTAAAAGAATGAAAAAAAAAAAATATTTAACTGAGCGTTTTGAACTGTTTATTTCTGGTATGGAAATAAGTAATGGTTTTTCAGAATTAAATAATCCAATAGATCAAAAAAAAAGATTTAAAAAACAAATTAAAAACAAGAAAAAAAATAAAAATAACTTTTATGATAAAGAATATATAAATGCATTAGAATATGGATTACCTCCAACATCTGGAATAGGAATAGGAATAGATAGGATAATAATGCTTTTAACAAATTCAAAAAACATAAGAGATGTTATTTTGTTTCCAACTTTAAAAGATAATGTATAAAAGTTTTAAATATCTTAATAAGATTAAAAACATTAAACAGCAAAAATATAAACATTTTAATATTTCACTATTAATAAAAATAAAAATGAAAATAAAAAAAAAAATATTAAAAAAAATACATAAAATAATTAAAAAAAATAATACACCATTTTGGTTATACAAAAAAAGCGTAATATTAAAACAAATAAAAAAATTAAAAAAATTTGACGTAATAAGATTTGCTCAAAAATCTTGCTCTAACATAAACATACTAAAAATAATTAAAAAAAAAAAATTAAAAATAGATGTAGTTTCATTAGGAGAAATAGAAAGAGCTTTAATTGCAGGTTTCTCTCCTAAAAATGACGAAATAGTTTTTACATCAGATATTTTCGATTCAGAAACTTTATTAAGAATAGTTAATTTAAATATAACTGTAAATATTGGATCTATAGATATGATAAAACAATTAGGAAAAATTTCGCCAGGACATAATATATGGATAAGAATAAACCCAAAATTTGGATATGGGCATAACAGAAAAACTAATACAGGAGGAGAAAACAGTAAACATGGAATATGGAACATAAAATCAGCTATTAAAAAAATTGAAAAATATAAATTAAAACTTTCAGGAATACATATACATATAGGCTCTGGTGTTAATTTAAAAAACTTAAAAAAAGTTTGCAAAACAATGGAAAAAAAAGTAATAGAAATAAATAAAAAAATAAATGTAATATCCTCAGGAGGGGGTCTATTAACACCATATAAACCAAATGAAAAAGAAATAAATGTAAAAAAACATTATAAATATTGGAAAAATACTAAAAATAAAATAGAAAAATTCTTAAATAAAAAAATTTTGTTAGAAACTGAACCTGGAAGATTTATAACATCAAAATCTGGATTACTAATATCTCAAGTTAGAGCAATAAAAAAGACAAATAAATATAAATTTATATTAATAAATGCAGGATTTAATGATTTAATGAGACCAATTATGTACGGAAGTTATCATAATATTTCTGTAATTAACAAAAATAATTTCAAAATTAAAAAGAAAAATTCTGAAAATGTAGTTATAGCAGGTCCTATATGTGAATCAGGTGATATTTTCACTCAAAAAAATAATGGAAATATAATAACTAGAAATCTTCCTAAAATCAAAGTAGGAGACTATATAATATTTCATGATGTTGGAGCGTATGGAGCTTCAATGTCGTCTAATTATAATAGCAGACCATTAATATCAGAATTTTTATTAACTTCAAAAAACAAGATAAAAAAAATAAGGAGAAAACAAAATATAAAAGAATTAATAAATTTAGAAATTATTTAACAAAATAGTTTTATAAAAACAAAACTTATAAATTTAAATATAAAAAATATTAATTAAAGTAAAAATATAATTTTTAAAAAAAAATGAATTTACTATATTAAAATAAATTTAATTATATAAAAATTATTTTTTTAACACAAAATTATTTTCAAACAAAAAATTTAAATAAAAAAATATGAATAAAATATATATAAAAACATGGGGATGCCAAATGAATGAAACAGATTCATTCATGATAAGAAAAATATTAGAAACAAATACTAAATATAAACATACTAATGAATATAAAAAAGCAAATATTTTAATACTTAATACATGTTCTGTCAGAGAAAAAGCTCAAGAAAAACTTTTTCATCAGTTAGGCAGATGGAAAAAATTGAAAATGTTAAATTCTAACATAATAATAGCTGTAGGGGGGTGTGTAGCAAATCAAGAAGGAGAAAAAATATACAAAAGAGCACCATATGTAGATATTATATTTGGAACTCAAACAATACATTTATTACCAAATATGATAGAAGAAAGAATAAAAAAAAATAAAATTATAGTAAACATAAAATTTAAAGGATTAAAAAAGTTTAACTATTTTTCTAATAAAAAACATATAAATCCTAAATCTTACGTTACAATAATGGAAGGATGTAATAAAAAATGTTCATTTTGTGTTGTCCCAACTACTAGAGGTAAAGAGATAAATAGAAGTTTTAAAGAAATAATATTAGAAATAAAACAAATAGTTAAAAAAAAAATACATGAAATAACATTGTTGGGGCAAAATGTAAGTTCTTACTTTTATTTAGACAAAAAAAATAAAAAAAAATATAATTTTACTAATTTATTATATAAAATATCTAAAATTAAAGAAATAAAAAGAATAAGGTTCATTACTAGTCATCCTAAAGATTTTAATAATGAAGTAATTAATGCATATAAAAATATACCAAAATTAGTAGATTTTTTACACTTACCTATTCAAAGCGGATCAAATAAAATTTTAAAATTAATGAAAAGAGGATATAATATAGAAAGATATAAAAAAATTATATATAAATTATTAAAAATAAGACCAAATATGCAATTTAGTTCAGATTTTATAATAGGATTTCCTGGTGAAACAAAAAAAGATTTCAATGATACAATTAAAATAATTACTGAAATAAATTTTGATTCTAGTTTTAGTTTTATATATTCTAAAAGACCTAATACAATAGCTAATAAGTTAATAGATAACATTTCTTTAAAAGAAAAAAAAAAAAGATTATATGAAGTACAAAAAATTATATTTAATCAAACTATACAATGGAATAGAAGAATGATAGGAACAATACAAAAAATATTAGTAGAAGAAAAAAACAAAAATAAAACTGGTACATTAATTGGAAAAACAGAAAGTAATAGAACAGTACATTTTAAAGGATTTAATGATTTAATAGGTAAAATAATACTAGTAAAAATAACAAAAATGAAAAAAAAATATTTTAAAGGAAAAATAGTTTCTTAACACATTTTATATTAAAAATCTTATAAAATTTTATGTATAAAAAAAAAGAATATGAAAAAAATAAAAATAAATCTTAAAAAAAAATATAAAGCCAAACATTTTTATCCTAAAAAAAAAAAATTATTTTTTGGTTAAAAAAAATATTTAAAAAAAATGTAGAAATTAACATAACTATGGTTAAAAAGAGTGAAATGAAAAAAATAAATTTTAAATATAAAAATAAAAAAAAACCAACTAATATATTATCATTTTCATATAATTATTATAAAAAAACAAAACAAAATTTTATAGGAGATATTATAATATGTAACTCTATAATATATGAGGAATCTTTACAACAAAAAAAAAAACTAATATCTCATTGGGCTCATATAATAATACACGGATCATTACACTTATTAGGTTATAATCATTCTAATAATAAAAAAATGGAAAAATTAGAAAAAAAAATTATGAAAAAACTAGGATATAAAGATCCATATATTTAATTAAAACAAAAATTATTAATAACAATTTATATATTATTATTATATAATAATATAATAAAAATATTTTTTTTATCAAAAAACAAAATGAATTATGAAAAAAAAAAAAATATATATAAAAAAAGTTTTTTAAACATTTTTAAAAAACAATTATTTAAAAATAGAACAAAACATAAAAATAAATTAATATCTTTAATAAAATATTCTGAACAAAATAAATTAATAGACAATTATACAAAAAATATTTTAAAGAGAATTATTAAAATAGCAAAAAAAAGAGTTAAAGAAATAATGATTCCTAAACTTAATATGATAACTTTAAAATATAACTATAATTTACACAAATGTTTAGAAGTAGCAATTAAAACCTCTTATTCTAAATTTCCTATAAAAGATAAAAATAATTATATAAAAGGATTTATTACTATAAAAGATTTAATACCATTTATAAGAGATCCAAATAAAACATTTTGTATAAAAAAAATATTAAAACCATTAAAAATAATACCAGAAAGTAAATACATAGATAAAATTTTATATGAATTCAAATTAAAAAAATTTTGCATGGCTATTATAATTGATGAATTTGGAACTATTTCTGGATTAATTACTGCAAAAGATGTAATAGAATATATAATATGTAAAAAAGAAAAAAAATTTAATAAATTTAATAAATTTAATATAAAAAAAATAGATAAAAAAAAATTTTTAGTAAAAGGATTAACTAAACTTGAAGAGTTCAATGAATATTTCAAAACTACTTTTAAAGATTCAGAAATAGATACTATAGGAGGATTAATTTTAAAATATTTTGGTGAAATGCCTAATATAAAAAAAAAAATAAAAATAAAAAATTATTGTTTTAAAATAATTAAAACCAATAAAATAAGAATTATAGAAATGAAAATAAAAAAAATAAAAAATTAAAGTTAACAAAAATCTTAAAAAAATAATAGGCATAAAATGGAAAAAGAATATGATCACAATAAAATAGAAAAAAAAGTGCAAAAATATTGGGAAAAACATAAAACATTTAATGTAAAAAAAAATTATAAAAAAAAAAAATATTATTGCTTATCTATGCTTCCATATCCATCTGGAAATTTACATATGGGTCATATTAGAAATTATACAATAAGTGATATAATTGCTAGATATCATAGAATGTTAGATATGAATGTACTTCATCCAATAGGATGGGATTCTTTTGGTTTACCAGCGGAAGAAGCAGCAATTAAAAACAATATAGATCCATTAAAATGGACATATAAAAATATAAAAGAAATGAAAAAACAACTAAAATTAATGGGTTTTAGTTATGATTGGAGTAGAGAAATTACTACTTGTGACCCTAAATTTTATATGTGGGAACAATATATATTTACAAAATTGTATAAAAAAAAAATAGCATATAAAAAAATGTCTCCTGTAAATTGGTGTAATTATGATAAAACAGTTTTAGCTAATGAACAAGTTATAAAAGGAAAATGTTGGAGATGCAATAATAAAGTAAAAACAAAAAATATGGAACAATGGTTTATAAAAACTAAAAAATATGCAAAAAAATTATATAAAAATATAAAATATTTAAAAAAATGGCCTAAAAAAGTAAAAGAAATGCAAAAAAAATGGATAGGATATTCAAAGAAAATAAAATTTTATGTACAGGTAAAAAATGATAAAAAAATACCAGTATATACTACTAGATTAGATACATTATATGGATCAACTTTTGTATTATTATCTTATAAAAATAAATTTATAAAAAAAAAAAGTAAAAAAAATTTAGAAATAAAAAAAATAGTGAAAAAATGCAAAAAAAATGCACAAAAAAATATAAAAAAATCGTATAAAACTAATTTATATGCTTTAAATCCAATAAATAAAAAATTAATACCAATATGGATTACGAACTATTTTATAAAAAATAAAAAAAAAACTATAATATCTTCCCCAGCACATAATAAGAAAGAGTGGAAATTTGCTATAAAAAATAATATAAAAATTATATATGTAGTAAAAAATTACAAATATAATAAAAAAACATTATTAAAAAAAATTCCATTTACAAAAAAAGGAATTATATTTAATTGTGAAAAACATATAAATGGACTAAATAGTAAAAAAGCAGAATATATAATTAAAAAAAAATTAGAAAAAATAACAAAAGTTTCAATTAAAAAAAAATTTAAATTAAAAGACTGGAATGTGTCTAGACAAAGATATTGGGGAACCCCTATACCTATAGCTACATTAAAAAACGGAAAAAAAATTCCTGTACCAAAAAAAAAATTACCTATAAAAATACTAGATAAAATTAATTATAAAAAAACAAATAAGATAAAAATAAATAATAACATAGCAGTTCTAGAAAATGATACATTTGATACTTTTATGGAATCATCTTGGTATTACATAAGATATACTAGCCCAAAATATAAAATTAATATGGTAGATCCAATATCTGCATCATATTGGTTACCAGTAGATTTTTATGTAGGAGGAATAGAACATGCAACCATGCATTTAATATATTTTAGATTATATTGCAAAATTTTAAAAGATTTAAAAATAATAAAATTTAATGAACCAGTAATAAATCTATTATGTCAAGGAATGGTATTATCAGAAGCATTCTATACATTTAAAAATAAAAAAAAAATATGGGTTGCAAAAAAAGAAATAAAAATAAAAAAAAATCACAAAGGTAAAATAACAAATATAAAAAGTAAAATTTATAAAAATAAAATAAATTATTACGGAATGGTAAAGATGTCTAAATCTAAGAATAATGGAGTAGAACCTACAAAAATTATTAAAAAATATGGAGCTGACTCTTTAAGATTTTTTATAATGTCAGCTGCACCTGTAGAAAAATCATTAATATGGAAAGAAGAAGGAATAAGTGGGGCAAGAAAATTTATAAAAAAAATATGGAATATTAGTAATAAAATTTTAAAGAAAAATAATTTAAAAAGAAAAATTAATTTAAATATGTTACAAGGAGAAGAAAAAAAAATTTTATATGATATATATAAAACTATAAAAGATATATCTAAAAATATGAAAGAAAAAAAATTTTTTAATGTATCTATCTCTAAAATTATAATTATTACAAAAAAAATAGAAAATTTTTATAATAAAAATATTTATGAAAATAAAACAATTTTAATTAAAGAATTTATTTTAATAATATTAAAATTATTAAATCCATTTATACCACATACAATTTTTTATATATTTAAAAAATTTAACATATTAAATAAAATAAATGGTAAATGTTGGCCTAAAATAAATAAAAAGTTTTTTAAAAAAAAATATTGTAATATAGTAATACAAATAAATGGAAAAAAAAGATATGTTATAAAAATAAAAAAAAATTCTACTAAAGAAAAAATAATGTTATTAATAAAAAATAAAAAAGTAATACAAAAATATATTATTGAAAAAAAAATAAAAAAAATAATATTTATAAAAAATAAAATTGTAAACATAGTTATTTAAAACTGAATAAATTAAACTATTAATAAATAAATAAAAAATTATATTTAAAAAAAAATGAAAAAAATATATTCTATAGAAAAAAATTATATAAATTTTACAAAAAATGTATCTTTCTTTTTTTTACTAGGTAATGAAACAATTTTAATTAATGAATCTATAAAAAAAATATGTAAAAAATTAAAAAAAAAAAGATTTTTATTAAAAAAAAATATTGAAATAAAAGAACAAAATAAAAAAAAAATATTTAATTTTATAAACCATAAAAGTATGTTTAATGAAAAAAAAATTATATTTTTATATCAAAAAAAAAAAAATATAAATAATTTTTTTTTTGTCTAATTAAAAAAATAAAAAAAACTTGCAATCAAAAAATTATTATAATAATAAATTTATTGACATATTTTAACAATAACATACTAAACAAAATATTATTATACATAAAAAAATATACAATAATTAATTGTAATTTAAAAAATAAACAAGACGTTATAAATTGGATAAATTATAAAATAAAAAAAAATAATATGTATCTAACAAAAAATGCAAAAGAAAATTTATATAATTATTATAAAAAAAATTTAATACATATAACACAATTAATATATAAATGTAAAATCTTATATTATAAAAAAAAAATAAACAGTACAAAAATAAAAAAAATAATATTTAACAGTCTACATTTAAATTATAACGAAATAGTTAATTTATTCTTTTCAAAAAAAATAAAAAAAAATATAGAAATAATTAATAATATTAATATAAAGGAATATAATATTTTATTAATAATAAAAAAATTATATGAAAAACTTATTAAAATTATAATGTTAAAAAATAAAAAAAAAATATATATAATAAATACATTAGATAAAAACATCATTCAAATGTCTGAAGAAAAAATATATAAAATAATAAGATATATTACATTAATAGAAATTTACATTAAAAAAAATAAAAATATAAACATTTTAGAAAAATTAAAAATATTGTTATTAATAATAAAAAAATAATTATATAATATTATTATTTATATTATATATAAAATATGAAAAACTATACAAATGTGTTAGATTTAAGAAATTATACATGCCCTGATTCAATTTTTTTTTTAAGAAAAAAATTTAGAAACATGAAAAAAAAAGAAATAATATTATTATTATCATATGATCCATCCATAAAAAGAGATATTCCAATATTTTGTAATTTTATGAATCATAAAATAATAGAAATTTATACAGAAAAAGAACCATACAAATACATATTACAAAAATAATATAATTTTTATATAAAAAAATTATAATTTAATTAATATATTTAATATTCTTCTTAAAGGCTCAGAAGCGCCCCAAAGTAATTGATCTCCTATAGAAAATGCAGTTATATATTTGTTTCCAAAATTTGATTTTTTAATTCTGCCTAACAATATTTTCAATGTTCCTGAAACCATAGAAGGAGTTAAATTTGCAATAGTATCACTTTTAGTATTATCAATTAATTTTATCCACTTATTATGATTACATAATATTTCTTTTACTTCTTTTATAAAAATATTTTTTTTTAATTCTATTAAAAAAGATTGACTATGACATCTAAATGTACTAACTCTTACACATATACTATCTATAATCACTTTATCTAAAAATTTTAAATTTAATATTTTATTCGTTTCAAATTCTCCCTTTATTTCTTCTTTACTATTACCATCACCATTATCATTATCTATCCAAGGTATTAAATTTCCAGCTAATGGAACATCATTAAACCTTCTTAAAAATTTTTTAGATTTTAATAATGAACTAACGACATTTTCAATTTTTAAAATAGAAAAATTATTTTTATTAATTTCTTTTTCTACACTGTTATGCAAAATACCCATCTCTAATAAAAGTTTTTTTATATAATTTGATCCTGCCCCAGAAGCTGCTTGATATGTAGAAACAAAAATTTTCTTAATTAAATTTTCAGAAAATAAACCCCCTAAAGCCATTAACATCAAACTAACAGTACAATTTCCTCCAGAAAAAGTTTTGCAACCATTATTTATACTTTCTATAATAAAATTATAATTAACAGGATCTAAAACTATTATAGAATTTTTATTCGTCCTCAAACAAGAGGATGCATCTATCCAAAAACCTTTCCAACCTAATTTCCTCAAATTAAAATATACTTTTTCAGTATATGTACTTCCTTGGCATGTTAAAATTATATCTAGTTCTATTAATTTATGTAAATCATATGCATTTTCTAAAATTCCAAACTTTTTATTATTTATTTTAGGACCATTATGCCCTACTTGAGAAGTAGTAAAAAATTTTATATTAATTTTACTTAAATCATTTTTGAATATCATTCTTTCCAACAAAACAGAACCAACTAATCCTCTCCAACCAATGAAACCAACTTTTTTTTTCATATTTTTCTCAAAATTTTATATTATAAAGTTATTATAAACGAATGTATTAAATATACATATTTAATTTTTTATATTATCAAGCAATATAAAAAATTTTATCATTTAATATACTGTTTATGCAAACTTATTAATAAAATTAAATAAAAACATTTTACTTTAAAAATAAATAATATATATTATTTTATAATAAAAAAAATAAAACATAATTTGTTAAATTATTTTTTTTTAAATAAATTTATAACTAATAAAAATATATATTAAAAATATATAAACAAAAAAATGAACAAAATAATTTCTAATACAATATTATTAATATTAATTATGGATCCATTAGGAAATTTACCAATATTCATGTCAATATTAAAAAAATTTGGAGATAAAAGAAAAAAAATAATATTAATAAGAGAAATGTTGATTGCTTTAATGATAATGATATTATTTTTATTTACTGGAGAAAAAATATTATCTTTTTTAAATTTAAAAACTCAAGTCGTATCTATATCAGGTGGAATAATATTATTTTTAATAGCTATAAAAATGATTTTTTCTAGTGGAAATAACAATTTTGAAGAATCTATTACAAAAGAAAAAGAGCCATTTTTAGTACCATTAGCAATACCATTAATAGCTGGACCATCAATTTTAGCTACATTAATGTTAATATCTCATCAAAATCCAAATCAAATGTTAATGTTAATAATTTCATTAATTTTAGCGTGGTCATTTAGTTTAATAATTTTGCTATCTACAGAAATATTTATAAATTTATTTGGTGAAAATGCAGTAAATGCATTAGAAAAATTAATGGGTTTAATTTTAATAATGTTGTCTACTCAAATGTTTTTGGATGGAATTAAATTATGGTTTAAAACATAAAAAATTTGAAAATAAAAATAAAAAAATTATAAAATCTAAAATAATGTAAATTAAAAAAAATAATAATAAAATTATAAAATAAAAATTAAAAAAAAATATGAAAAACATAAAAAATGTTAATATTTATAAAAAAAATATAATTATAAGAAGTGATTTAAACGTTCCAATAATAAAAAATAAAATAATTTCAAGTGAAAGAATAGATAGATCTATTAATACAATTAAATACGCTTTAAAAAAAAAATCAAAAATAATATTAATGTCTCATTTAGGAAGACCTACAGAAGGGAAATTTGAAGAAAAATATTCATTGTTTCCAATTTTTCTATATTTAAAAAAAAAGTTACATAATGTTAAAATTACATTTCATAAAAACATTTCTGAACCAATAAAAATAAAATATGGAGAAATAGCTTTATTAGAAAATGTGAGATTTAATATAGGAGAATCTTCAAACTCTAAAATTTTATCAAAAAAATATGCAAAATTATGTGAAATATTTGTTATGGATGCTTTTGGGAGCGCTCATAGATTACAATCTTCCACAGCCGGAATAATAAAATTTGTAAAAAAAACTTGTATTGGTATTTTATTAGAATCTGAAATTTTATCTATAAATAAAGTATTAAAAAACCCTAAAAGACCTTTAGTTTCTATAATAGGAGGATCTAAGATATCTACTAAATTTAAATTACTAAAGTCATTAGGAAAAATATCAGATAAAATAATTGTCGGAGGAGGAATAGCTAATACATTTATAGCTATAAAAAATGAAGTTGGAAAATCATTATATGAAAAAAAATTTGTAAAAGAAGCGTCTAAATTATTAAAACAATTTAATTTTTTTATTCCAACAGATTCTAGAGTAGGAAAAGAGTTTTCAAACAATACAGTTGTAAAAAATAGATTAGTATCAAATATAAAATTAAATGAAGAAATAATGGATATAGGAAAAAATTCAGAAAAAGAAATAAAAAAAATAATAAAAAAAGCAAATACAATAATATGGAATGGGCCTCTAGGTGTATTTGAATTTTCCAAATTTAGTAATGGAACTAAAACAGTTGCTAAAAGTATATCTGAAAATAATTCATTTTCTATAGCCGGAGGAGGAGAAACATTAGCTATAATAAATTTATTAAAACTTAATAAAAATATTTCATATATTTCTACAGGAGGAGGAGCATTTTTAGAATTTTTAATAAATGGTACATTACCTGTAATAGAATTAATTAAAAAAAATAAAAAACAAATTAAAAAGGTGCAATAATTTTGAAAAATTTATTTAAAAATATAAGATTTGGTGTTATATCTGGAACTGAAGCAAAAAAAATATTTAAAATTGCTAAAAAAAATAATTTTGCCATTCCTGCAATAAATTGTTGTACTTTTGACACTATAAATGCTGTTTTAGAAGCTTCTAAAATAGTCAATTCACCAGTTATTATACAATTTTCTTATACAGGATCATCATTCTTTATAGGGGGGAAAGAAACATTTAAAAAAAAAACTCATGAAAAATCAATAATTGGCGCTATTACTGCTGCAAAATATGTGCATAAAATGTCAAAATTTTATAAAGTGCCAGTAATATTAAATACAGATCACTGTCATAAAAAAATATTACCTTGGATTGATGCTCTGATAATTGAAGATAAAAAATTTTTTAAAAGAAATGGTATATCTTTATTTACTTCTCATATGATAGATTTATCTAAAGAAAAAGTTAAAAAAAATATAAAAATATGTACAAAATATTTAAAAGAAATGAAAAAAATTAATACAATATTAGAAATAGAATTGGGATGCACAGGAGGAGAAGAAGATGGAATAGATAATACAAAAATATCAAGAAAATATTTATATACAAAATCTAAAGATGTAGAATATGCGTATAAAAAATTAATAAAAATAAGTAAATTATTTATAATAGCAGCATCTTTCGGAAATATTCATGGAGTATATAATGTTAACAATGTAAAATTAAAACCAAAAATTTTGCAAAAATCTCAAAAAAGTATAAAAAATAGATATAACACAAAAAAAAAACCTATAGATTTTGTTTTCCATGGTGGGTCAGGATCAAGAATAGAAGAAATAAAAGAAGCTATTTCATATGGAGTTATAAAAATTAATGTAGATACAGATATACAATGGTCAGCATGGAATGGTATATTAAAATTTTATAAAAAAAATAAATTGTATTTACAAAATCAATTAGGAAATCCTAAAGGAAATAATTTGCCTAACAAAAAATATTATGATCCTAGAATTTGGATTAGAGAATTTCAAATGAATATAATAAATAAAATTAAAAAAATATTTAAAGATCTTAATTCTTTGAATTTATTAAATAAAAACTTTTAAATCTAATTAATATCACTTTTAAAATTATACATAAAAAAAATAATTAAAAAAAACAGGAACTAAAATGAATGATTTTAATGTAGTAAATGATATTCATCATGCTGGAAGCTGGATTATAAGAAATCAAGAATTAGTTTTAAGTTATATAATAAATTTTATTTCAGCAATCATAATATTTGTCACCGGCACATTTATAGCTGGAATAATATCAAGTGGAATAAATAAAGTTTTAATATCTAGAACTATAGATATGACAATTTCTAACTTTTTATCCGCTTTAGTTAGATATATAGTAATAACTTTTTCTTTAATTGCATCATTAGGATGTATTGGAGTTCAAACAACTTCAGTAATAGCAATATTAGGAGCAGCAGGTATGGCTATTGGTCTGGCATTACAAGGATCATTATCAAACTTTGCCGCTGGTGTTCTTTTAGTAACTTTAAGACCGTTAAGAACAGGAGAATATGTTGATTTAGGAAATGCGGCAGGAACAGTATTAAATATTCATATATTCTATACAATGTTAAGAACATTAGATGGTAAAATTGTAATAGTTCCTAATGGTAAAATAGTATCAGGAAATATAATAAATTATTCAAGAGAGCCAGCAAGAAGAAATGAGTTTAATATTAGTGTTGCATATAAAACAGATATAGATCTAGTAATAAAAGTATTAAGAGACGTAGTAAACAGTGAATCTAGAGTTTTAAAAGATAGAGACATAGTTATAGGACTTTCAGAATTAGCGCCTTCATCAATAAACTTTATAATCAGATGTTGGAGTAATACTAGTGATTTAAATTCAGTATATTGGGATCTTATGGCTAAATTTAAAAAATCTTTAGACAAACATAATATATCAATACCATATCCTCAACTTGATGTAAATATTTATAAAAAATATAATAAAAAATATAAAGTTAAGAAATAAAAATATGTTAAAAATGTATACTTCAAATAATATAAAAGTGTTGATGAAAAAAATATGCAATATAATTAAAAAAAAACCATTAAAATCTATTTTTAACAAAGAAATATTTATTGTACAAAATTACAAAATATCTCAATGGATCAAACATTTTATTTTAAAAAATACAGGAATTTGCGCTAATATAAAATTTTATACAGCAGAAAACTTTTTTTGGAAAATTATTAAAAAATATAAATATAAATATAAAAATCCTGAATTATTTTGGAAAATATTTTCATTTTGTAATAAAAACAACATAAAAAATAATTTTGTTAAAAAAAATAGCTCACAAAACAAAAAAATATTGTTTTCAATAAAAATTAGCGAAATTTTTCAAGAATATTTATTGCATAACCCTAAAATTATATTAAATTGGGAAAAAGATATAACCAACATAAAAGAAGAATCATTTCAAAAAGAAATTTGGAAATTTATAAAAAAAAAAACACAAAAAAAAATGATTTTGCAAATTTATTAAATATATTTTTAAAATCTGAAAAAAAAAAAAGAAAAATAGAAAATAGAATTTTTGTTACAAATGTAAATGAATTACCTAATTCATTTATATTATTTTTTAAAAAGCTTAGTAAAAATTGTTCAATTATAATGTTAAATATTACACCACTAAGTGTATTAATGAAAAAAAATAATAATTTTAAAAAAATAAAAGATTTTAATTTTTTAAAAAAAATTATTATAAATCCATTGTTAATATACTTAGGGAAATATTATTTTAATTCTATTATAAATTTAAAAAATATTCATAATAAATATATTTTTGAAAAAAAAAATAAAACAAAAACATTATTAAAAAATATACAAAGAAACATATTAAATAATAAATTAAATTCACAAAAAATATATAAAGGAGACAAATCTGTAAATATTAATTCATGTTGTAGTAAATATAAAGAAATAGAAGTACTTTATAATAATATATTAAAAATATTAATTAAAAATAAAAATATATTTCCTGATGACATTCTAGTAGTATCTAATTCAATAAAAAAATATTTTCCTTATATAAAAAGTATATTCAAAGAAAAAAAAAACAATATACCATATATATTATTAAAAAATGTTAATGAAAAACAAAATAATATTTTAAAAACTATTTATAAAATTTTAAAAATAAATAAAAATAAAATTACAAAAACAGAAGTATTAGATTTATTAAATAATAAATATATAAAAAAAAAATTTAAAATAAATAGTGAAGAAATCAATATATTAAAAATATGGATACAAGAACTTTGCATAAAATATGGAATAAAAAAAAATAATTCAAAATATGTTAATGAAAAAAATACTTGGTTTTATGGATTTAAAAAAATTATTTTAGGATATATTACATATAAAAAAAAATTAATCTACAAAAATGACGCCCCATATATTAAAATAAATTATATAAATACAGATTTAATAAACAAATTGATAAATTTCATTAATTGTATTTATAAATTTACGCAAAAATTTTCATATAAAAAAAATATATTAAAATGGAATTACATATTAAATGACATAATAAAAAGATTTTTTATTTACAAAAATAGTAAAATAAAAAATGAAATTAAACTAATAAAAAAAAGTTTTAATAAATTATTAATTAATAAAAAAAAAATAAAATATAAAAATAAAATATCTATAAAATCTTTAATAACAATAATAAAAAATTTAATAAAACCAAGAAAAATAAATAATCAAATATTCATAGGAGCAACAATTTTTTGTAATATAAAAGATCTAGAAAAAATAAATTTTAAAATTATATATATTTTAGGAGCAAATTTTTTTAATAAATTAAAATTTAAAAGACAAGAGAAATTTAATTTAATATACAATAGAAAAGAAGAAATATATTATAAAAAAAAATATAATGATATTAAAACAATGTTAGACTTAATAAATTCAACAGAAAAATGTTTATATATAAGTTATATAAAAAATTTTAATGATAAAAATTATGAAATAAAAATTTTAAACATAATTTTAAAATATATATCTGAAAATTATTATTTTAAAAAAAAAATAAAAAAAAAAAATATTTTTAATAAAAAAAACATAATTAATAATATATCAAAAAAATATAAAGAAGATTTATGTTTTAATAAAAATTATAAAAAAAAAAAAAATATATTTTTTAAAAAAAAAATTAATAAAAATTCTTTAGAAAATTTTTCAAGAATGTTTGATGAAAAAATAAAAATAAAAAATTATATAAAAAAAAATATAAAATTAATAGAAATTATAAAATTTTGGCAATTTCCTATAAAATACTTTCTAAATAATAGAATAAAATTAAATTTATATAAAAACAATGAAGAAAATTCAGATACAGAGCCGTTTAATATATCAAAAATTGTAGAATATAGAATAAACAAAAAAGTTTTAAAATATATTTTAAAAAAAAAAAAAATTTCATATATATTCAAATATTATACATCAATTGGATTATTACCTGAAAATAATTTTGGTAAAATAATTTTTAAAAATATTGTTAAAAAATCTTATATATTAAAAAATAAAATAAAAAAAATATATAAAAAAAAAATATATATAAAAAATAAAATAAAAATAAGAAATTGTTATATAAAATTTAAAATATATTCTACTGAATCAAATCAACTAATAAATTGGAAACCTAAAAAGCTTAACACATATGATAAAATTAAATTTTGGTTTAATCATTTACTTTTTTGTATACTGAATAAATGCAAAAAAGAAAGCAAATTATTAGGATATGAAAATTCTGAAATAATATTTAAAAAATTAAATACAGAAAAAGCATATTATTATGTTTCAAAATATATACAAGGATATTTTGAAGGAATGAATAAACCTATATATTTAACTTATTCAGGAATGATATGGATAGAAAATATTATAAAAAAAAACAATTTCAAAAATAGTAAAAAAAAATTTATTTTATATTGGAATGGAAATGATTTTTTTAAAGGAGAAAAAAAAAATTTTTACATAAAAAAAATAATAAAAAATATAAAAGAAAAAAATATTAAAAAAATATACAATTCTTCTTTAAAATGGCATCTTCCAATATTAAAAAACTTATTTAAAAAAAAAATAAAAAAATGATTAAAAAATTAAATCCATTAAAAATAAATTTTTTAGAAAATTCTTTAATAGAATCTTCAGCAGGAACAGGAAAAACATTTAATATTGTAATATTATTTTTAAGATTAATATTACAAATTAATGTAAAAAATAAACATATAAACAACATTAATATAAAAAAAATATTAATATTAACTTTTACAAAATATTCTAAAAAAGAAATATATAAAAAAATAAAATATGAATTATATAATTTCAAAAAAGATTGCATGAAACAAAAAAGTAAAAATGTAGTATATAACAAAATAATAAAAAAAATAAAATCTTTTAATAATGCAATAAAAATATTATCTAATACAGAAGAAAATATTCATTCTGCATCAATATTTACTATTCATCAGTTTTGTAACAAAATTATTAGAAGAAATACATTTATATTTAAGAATATATTCAAAAAGAATATAATGAAAAAAGAAAAAAAAATTTTTTTAAAATATATAATAAAATTTTGGAGAAAAAATTTTTATTCAACTCCAATGGAAATTACAAAAATAATATATAATTACTGGAATGAACCTAAAAAAATTTTTAAAGAAGTAAAAAATATATTAAAAAATAACATAAATATCAAAAAAAATAAAAAATTTCATAAAAATACTATTAAATCATATCATTTTTGTTTAATTAAAAAAATAACAATTTTTAAAAAAAATTGCTACAGTAGTATAAAAATACTAAAAAAAATAATATACAAATTAAAAAAAAATAAAAAAGGATACAAAAAATTATTAAAAATTAAAAAAATAATACAAACATGGTATGAAAAAAAAACTAAAAATTATTTTGTTCCAAAAGAAATAATAAATTTAATAAAAACAAAAAATATAGAAAAATATAAAAACTATAACAAAAAATTTACTTTATTTTTGAAAACTATAAAAAAATTTTCAAAAAAAAAATTTTTAATGAAAGAATTAATAATTTATAAAATTTTAAATGAAGTACCTAAAATGATTAAAAAGTATAAAGAAAAAAAATCAAAACTAGATTTTGATGATATTACTAAAACAATAGAAAAAAAAATAAAAACAAATAAAAAATTGTTGGAATCAATAAGAAAAAAATATCCAATAGCAATAATAGATGAATTTCAAGACACTGATATACATCAACAAAGAATTTTTAAGAAAATATATAAAAATAAAAAAAAAAATATTATGATACTTTTGTCAGATCCTAAACAAAGTATATATAGTTTTAGAGGAGCAAATATATTTTCATATATAAAATTTAGACAAGAAATAAAAAAAAAATATTATTTAGACGTAAATTGGAGATCATCACCAAATATAGTAAAAAGTGTAAACAAAATATTTTTAAATATAAAATATCCCTTTATTTATAAAGAAATAAAATATAAAAAAATAAAATATAAAAAAAAAAATAAATATATAAAATTAAAAATAAATAAATTAGAAGAAAGTAATTTCAAAATACTGTTTTATAATAAATCAGAAATAAATCTGGAAAAATATTTTAATTGGGCTTCAAAACAATGCGCAATTCAAATATCTAAATGGTTATATTACATAAAATTAAAAAAAGCAAAAATAAATTATTTTAATAAAGCAAGAATGTTTAAAAAAAGAGATATAGTTATAATAGTAAAAAATTATATAGAAGCTAATTATGTTAAAAAATATTTAAAAAAATATAATATAAAATATAATTATTTATCAGAAAAAATCAATATATATAAAACTAAAGAATGTAATGAAATTTTAATATTGTTGAAATCTATATTAGACATATCAAACAAAAAAAAAATGATAAATGCTTTCAGCACTTTTATACTTTCAAAAAGTATTAATGAAATATATAAAATAAGTGAATATAAAAACGTTTGGTTAAAACAAACAAAAATTTTTAAAAAATATTTAAATATTCTTAAAAAAAGAGGAATATTAACATTAATAAAATATTTAATAAAAAAAAATTCAAAAATAGAATTAATAAAATATAACGATAAATTTAAAAAATATTTTTTTATATCAAAAATTTTAGAAAAAAAAAAATTTCAAATAAAAAACTTTAATAACTTAATACATTGGCTAGAAAATAAAATAGAAAATACAATAAATTCAAATGAAGAATATTTAAATAAAAATGAAGAAAAAAAATCAATAAAAATATTAACTGTACATAAATCCAAAGGTTTAGAATATCCAGTAGTTATCATACCTTTTATAATGACTTTTAAACAAAAAAATAATATTTTATATTATAATAAAAAAAATAACACAAAAAAAAATATAAATTTAAAAAAAAAAAATAAAAAAAATATAAATTATAACTTATCAGAAGATTTAAGATTATTATACGTATCTTTAACTAGAGCAATAGTACATTGTACTATAATATTAGCGGCGATAAAAAAAAAAAAAAAATCAAAAAATACAAATGTTCATAAAAGTAGTATAGGATACATATTACAAAAAAAAGAAAATAACTTTAAAAATTTTATAAAAATAATAAAAAATTTAAATAAAAACAAATTTATAGAAATAGAAAACAAAATATTGAAAAAAAAAATATATAAAGATATTAATGTATATACTAAAAAAATAAAAAAAAATGAAAAAAAAAAATATATAAAAAAAAATTGGAATATAACAAATTTTAGTAGAATAAAAAAAGAAATAAAAAAAATAAATCACAAAAATAAAATTAATAATATAAATTTTAAAAAAAATAAAAAAAAAGAATGTAAATTAAATACATATAATTTTCCTAGAGGAAAATCATTTGGAAAAATGTTACATGAAATAATAAAAAAATATATTAAATATAAAAAAGTAAAAAACTCTTGGATAGAAAAAAAAATAACCTCATATAATTTAAATAAAAAATGGTTAACAATAATTGATACATGGATGAAAAATATTATAAATAAAAAAATAAGTAAAAATGGAATTAAACTTCGAAATTTTAAAAAAGAGCATTATGTACAAGATTTAGAATTTTGTATATATATAAAAAAAGATTTAGAAATAAGACATATATGTAACAAATTTATAACTGAAAAAAAAATAAAACTTAAAATATTTAAAGGAATGTTAAATGGAATAATAGATATCATGTTTTTATGGAAAAAAAAATATTACTTCATAGATTTTAAATTTAACTATTTAGGAAATAAAAAAGAATGTTATAATAAGAAAAAAATTATGAAATCTATAATAAAAAATAAATATGAAATACAATATAAAATATATTCTATAGGAATGCATCAATATTTAAAAAAAAAAATAAAAAATTATAGTTTTAAAAAACATTTTGGAGGAGCATTTTATTTATTTTTACGAGCATTTGATGACACGTCTTCAAAAAAAAAATATGGTAAAATATTTATACGAATTAAAGAAAACTTAATTAAAAAATTTAAAAGATACACAAAATAAATATGAAAAAAGAAAATATATTAAAACTACTAAAAAAAAAAAAATTATTAAAGAAATATATTTAAACGTTTATAACGTTTTAAAAAAAAAAGAGAACTCTAATATAAAAACAATTATTATATTATTAATATATGTTACAAATATTAATCATTTATATTTAAGTAATAAAAAAAAATATAAAAAAAATAAAATTTTAAATAAATTATGGAAAAAATTTTATAAAATAAAAAATTATAATAAAATAATAAAAAATAGCCAAGTTATAAATAAATGTGAATCAAAAAATTCTCCAATAATATTACATAATAAAAAATTCTATTTTAATAAAATTTTTTATTCTAAAAAAAAAATCTATGAAGAAATTTACAAAAATAAAATAAAAAAAAAAAATATAAAAAAAATAAAAAAAATATTAAAATTAAAAAGCAACAAAAACTTAAACAAATTTCAAAAAATATCACTAATAATGTCTATAATTAATAGAATTACTTTTATAATAGGAGGTCCTGGAACAGGTAAAACTACATTAGTTACACAAATAATATTATCTTATATAAAAATATTCAAAAAAAAAAAAATTAAAATAGCTTCTACAACAGGAAAATCTTCAAGTCATTTACTAAATTCTATAAAAAAAAATTTGTTAAAATTAAAAATAAAAAAAAATGAAAAAAAAATTATTCCTAAAAAATCATATACTATACACAATTTATTAAAAATTAATCCTGGAATAAAATGTCCAAAATATAACAAAAAAAATAAATTACGATCAGATCTTATAATAATAGATGAATCTTCTATGTTAGACACAATATTATTATATAATTTAATTAATGCTATCAAAAAAAAATCTAAAATAATTTTTTTAGGAGATTTTAATCAACTTTCACCAATAAATAATTTAAATATAATCAAATATATATGCAAAAATTCTAAAAATAAATTTAGCAAAAAAATGTCAAATATTTTAAAAAATTTAATAAACTATAAAGTAAAAAATAAAGAAAAAAATATAAAAATTAACGATAATGTATGTATATTAAAAAAGAACTATCGATTTAAAAAATGTTCAGAAATATATAAATTTTCAAAAATGATATTAAAAAATAAAATTAAAAAAATTAAAAAAAAAATTAAAAAAAACAAATTTAAAAAAATATTATTTAAAAAAGTCTTAAAATTTAATTCATATAAAAAAATGTTATATACGATAATAGAAAAATACAAAAAATATTGGAAATATATATATTTGAAAAAAAGCCCAAAAAAAATATTAAAGGAATTTAGCAAAATTGGAGTATTATGCGCTATTAAACATGGAAATTTTGGAATAAATAAAATAAATAAAAATATAGAAAAAATTATGAAAAAAGAAAAAATTATAAAAAAAATTTCAAATAATAACAAAAAATGGTATATTGGTAGACCAATAATAATAACGAAAAATAAAAAATCATTAAATTTATTTAATGGAAATATAGGAATATTACTAAAAAATAAAAATAAAAAAGAAAAAATATTTTTTAATACATATAGAAAAAAATTAATGGAAATACCAAAACATATAATAAAAGAATATAAAACTGCATGGTCAACAACAATACACAAATCACAAGGATCAGAGTTTAAAAATACAATAATAATATTACCGAACAAAAAGAATAGAGTGTTAAATAAAGAATTAATATATACTGCAATAACTAGAACAAAAAATAATTTAACAATATTCTCAAAAACTAAAATACTAATAAGATCTATAAAAAATAAATAATAATTAAAAACATTTATAAAAAAATTGGTTGCGGAGGTTGGATTTGAACCAACGACCTTCGGGTTATGAGCCCGACGAGCTACCGAACTGCTCCACTCCGCGAATAATAAAAATCATAAAAAATTATATATATTATGTTAATTATACATTTTTTATCAAAAAATGCAAGATTTTTATTAAAAATAAAATATTTTAATGAAACATATAAAAACATGAGGAATACAAAAAATGAAATCTAGAAGAAGAGCTAGAGAATGTGCGGTTCAATTATTATATTCATGGCAAATATCAAAAAATTATATAAAAGATTTAGAAACACAATTTATAGAAGACCAAAAAACAGAAGATGTAGACATAATTTATTTTCATGAAATAATATCTGGAATATCTAAACACTACTTATATCTAGATAATCTAATAAAAAAATATATTGCTAAAAAAATAAATACAATAGGACAAATAGAAAAAGCAATATTAAGAATTTCTTTTTATGAATTAACAAAAAGATATGATATACCTTATAAAGTAGCAATAAATGAAGGAATTGAATTAGCTAAACATTTCGGAAATGATAAAAGTTATAAACTAATAAATGGCATTCTAGATAAAGCCGCACATTGTATAAGAACTAAAAAATACAAAATAATTAAATAAAACAAGCATAATTCTTTATTTAAATTTTTAATTAAAATAATTAAATAATTTTATTTAGTTTTAAAGTATAGAATAATAAATACAATACATACAATAAAAATATAATTAAATCCAAAAAAATTATATAAAACACCTCCTACAACACTTCCTAACGACATTCCAAATAATTGTAAAGTTGTTTGTATCGAAATAAAAATATTTCTATTATTATGTTCTTTTTTATTAAAATTATTTCTTATTAATATAGGCAAAACAGTAGAAATCAAATTATAAGATATAAAAAATATTTGTAATGATATAAAAAATAAAAATCTTAAATTTCTATTAAACAAAAAAATTATTTCAGAAAATAAAAAAAATAAAAAAAATATTTCGTGTGAATTATTTATATATTTATTTTTTTTAATAAAAAAAATTATTAATATAGAAATAAAAAAAGATATTAAAAATATGTAGAAATATATTTTCCATTGAAAAAATTTATTAATTTTAAATAAACTAAAAATTTCTGAAAAAACTAAAAAATTAGAAGAAAAAATGAAATTAGTAAAAAAAGTACATTTTAATAAATTTAAAAATTTTTTTTTTTTTAAAAAATATGATATATTTTTTTTTAAAAAATAATTATTTTTGTTTGAAATAATATCTATATCATTGTTAGGTAAAAAAAAATACGAAAAAAATATTAAAAACAAAGAAAAAAAGGACATAATTAAAAAAAAACCATGTAATCCTATAAAATTAAAAACAAATAAAGAAATAGACATAGAAATGAAAAATGTTAATCCAAATGTAATACCAATAAAAAAAACAGCCAAAACTCTATTTTTTGAACTTATTGAAGTTAATAAAAAACTCATTAAAACAGAAGAAATAGAGCTTATACCTTGAACTATTCTTCCTATCAAAAAACCAAAAATTGAATTTGAAAAAAAACAAATTAAATTTCCAAAAAAAAATAATAATAAACCAAATAATATTGCATTTTTTTTACCATATTTATTAGAAAAAATTCCAAATGGAACTTGAGAAATTATCTGAAAAATACCATATGATGCTAAACATATACTATTTAGTAATTTAGTACTACCATATAAATTTAAAGAATATAAATTAAATATAGGAAAAATAAAGAATAAACTAATATTTCTTATAGCAAAAATTATACATACTATAAAAATAATTTTAATATCATTGTTTTTTTTAAATAAAAAATTTTTCATAATGTTTATACAATTTAATTTTATAAAAATTTTAAATACAAAATATTGAAAATATGAATTTAAAAATGATATATTGTAAAATGAAAGTAAAATTTGAAGGATAAAATTTATGTGTAAAAAAAATATATTAAACAAAAAAGGATATTTAAAAAATTATAAAGAATGGAACAAAAAAATAGCAAAAAAAATAGCAAAAATAGAAAATATAAAATTAAATAAAAATCATTGGAAAATAATTTATATTATAAGAAATTTTCATAAAAAATTTAAAAGAACACCATCAATGTTAATTATACATAGAATATTAAAAAAAGAAAAAAATAAAATAAATTTAAACAAATTGTTTAAAAATAAATTTTTAAAAATATCAACTAAAATTTCAGGTATACCTAGAACTAATATATGTATATAAAATTTTTATATAGTATAATCAAAAGAAAGAAAAAAATTAATAAAAAAAATAACTAATATAGATAACATAAAAATATAGTAAAATATTTTTATGTTATTTAAAAAATAACTTAATATTGAAAAAATAAACCAAATTAAATTTATTAAAAAAGAAAAAAATAAATATTTTATTCCAACATATCCTAAAAAATATAATGACTCAGAAAAAATAATAAAAAATAATATATATAAGGTAATTTTAATTTTAGTAAATAATATACTAGTTTTAATAGGTAATATAGGGACTTTAGCAATTTTATAATCTTTAATTCTAAATATAGAAATAGAATAAAAATGAGGTATTTGCCATAAAAAAAATATAAAAAATAATATTAAAAAAGCTAAATCCATTTTTTTAGTAACTGAATAATATCCTATTAAAGGAGGTATTGATCCAGATATACCACCTACAAAAATTGCATAAACAGATTTTTTTTTCATGTATAAACTATATAAAAATACATATATAAAAAACCCTAAAAAAGATAAAAAAAAAGTAAAAAAATTTATATAGTAAAAAATTATAAAAAAACCTGCAAATAATAATATAAAAGAATATATTGCAGCATTTAAAATAGAAATATTTTTTTTTACTAAAACTCTATTTTTAGTTCTTTTCATAACTTTGTCAATTTTTATATCAATAATATTATTAACAACACAACTACCTGATATTATTAAAAATAATCCAAATAATACATGAAACAATAAAAGAAAATCAATAATTCCTTTTGAAGCAAATAAAAAACAAGAAAGTGATGATATAATATTTCCAAAAACTATACCAGGTTTAATTACTTTTAAATAGTATTTAAAATTTTTACACATTATTTTCACATATCATTATTCTATTATGAAGATTTAACATAATATACTTAGATCCAAAAATAATAATAAAAATTACAACAATAGAAAAAATTAAAACTATTAAATTAAAATAACTTTTATCTTCATTATATTTAACATGTAAAAAAACACTAAAATGTATAATTATCTGAGCGATAGCAAAAAAAGAAATAAAAAAATAACTTGCAAATTTATTTAAAAGATTTATTTTTATGCAAAAAATAGAAGCACATAAAAAAATTATAGAAAAAAATAAACCTAATAGATAATTTATAAATGTTTTTTTAATACAATTTTTCATTTTATTAGTCCAAATAAATATATGAAGTTAAATATACATATCCAAATTATGTCTAAAAAATGCCAAAACAAACCTAAACAAAAAATTTGAGTATATACTATTTTATTTAAAAATTTTTTTTTACATCTAATTAAAACTAAAATTATCCAAAATAATCCTAAAAAAATATGAATAGCATGCAAAATTAATAAAGCAAAAAAAGATGAATAACATCCATATTTAAAAGGAGAAAAATTATTTTTATTTAAAAAATATAATTCATTTAATTCCATTAAAATAAAAATAAATCCAAGTAAAAAAGTTAAATACATAAAGAAATAAAAAAAAAATCTTCTATTAATTTTTAAAAATAATGCAGAAATACTATAAGTAAAAGAGCTAACTAGCAAAATTATTGTTTCTAAAAAAACGTAGTATATATCAATAACATTTTTATCAAAAATATTAAAATGAATATTTTTTGATAAAATAAAATAAACAGAAAAAAATACAGAAAAAAGTATACAATCACTCATTAAATAAATTAAAAAACCAAAAACTACTTTTGAATATGGTCTTTTATAAATAAAATTTTCATTTAAAACTTTATTTTTATTTTCTAAAATAATATTTTTTTTTGTCATTAAAAAACCTATATAAATAATTGTTAAAAATTTTTATTATTAAAATCTTTAAAATTAATAAAATAATTATTTTCATTACTAAAAATTTTAAATATCCAAAATATTATAATTAAAAAAATAGAAACAATAGATAACCAAAAAATTTTCCATATAAAAGAAAAACCTAATAATGTAACAAAAATACCTATAAAAAACCCTATAGAAGTGTTTTTAGGAATGAAAAAGCCATTTGTTTCATTTATATATGAATAACTATTATTTTTTTTATTTTCCCAAAATTGATCTATAACATTAACTTTAGGCAGTAAATAAAAATTATAAAATTTAGGAGGAGAAGACAAAGACCATTCTAAAGTCCTTCCATTCCAAGGATCTCTATTATTATCTAAAATTTCTTTGTATTTAAAAGATAAAACAAATTGAATTATTTGAAATATTATTCCTATTAATATTAAAATTGCACCAAATAAAGAAATAAAAAGAAGATTATGAAATTCAAAATCAATTTTTTGACTAATTCTTCTAGTCATTCCTAAAAATCCTAATAAATATACCGGAATAAAAGTAACAAAAAAACCTATAATCCAAAAATAAAATGCAACTTTTCCAAGTTTTTCATTTAAAATAAAACCAAACATTTTTGGAAACCAATAATTTATTCCAGCAAAACACCCAAATATTACCCCTCCTATTATTACATTATGAAAATGTGCTACTAAAAATAAACTATTATGCAATATAAAATCAGCAGCAGGTAAAGATAAAAGAACTCCTGACATACCTCCTATAGAAAAAGTTATTAAAAATCCTATTGTCCAAAGCATAGAAGAATGCATAAATATATTTCCTTTATACATAGTAAATATCCAATTAAATACTTTAACGCCAGTAGGAATAGCAATAATCATTGTAGCTATACCAAAAAAAGTATTTACGTTATATCCAGCTCCCATAGTAAAAAAATGATGAGCCCAAACTATAAAAGATAAAATAGTAATCGAAATGCTAGCCCAAACTAATGAAGAATATCCAAATAAAGTTTTTCTAGAAAAAGTTGAAACAACTTCAGAAAAAATTCCAAAAGCAGGTAAAATTAAAATATAAACTTCAGGATGTCCCCAAATCCATATTAAATTTACATACATCATTGGATTTCCACCTAAATCATTTGTGAAAAAATGAAAATTAAAACATCTATCTAAAGTTAATAAAAGTATAGTACCAGTTAAAACAGGGAAAGAAGATACTATTAAAATACTAGAACACAATGAAGTCCAAGTAAATATAGGCATTTTAAACAAAGACATGCCTTTAGTTCTCATTTTTAAAATTGTAACTATAAAATTTATTCCAGTTAAAAGAGTGCCTAAACCTGAAATTTGTAAACTCCAAATCCAATAATCTACCCCAACATCTGGACTATATTGCATTTCAGATAAGGGGGGATACGAAAGCCAACCATTAGAAGCAAATCTTCCTATAAATAAAGATAAGTTCACTAATATAGCCCCACTTACTGTTAACCAAAAACTAAGGTTATTCAAAAATGGAAAAGCTAAATCTCTGCAACCTATTTGAAGCGGAACTACAAAATTAATTAATCCTATTATTAAAGGCATAGCCACAAAAAATATCATAATAACACCATGAACAGTAAATATCTGATCATAATGATAAGATGGTAAAAAACCATTTTTATTAAATATACTTTCATAAGAAGATATAAATTGCTGACTTTTCATCATAAGAGCATCAACAAATCCTCTAAAAAACATTACTAAGCCCAATATAATATACATTATTCCAATTTTTTTATGATCTACAGAAGTTATCCAATTATTCCATAAATATATCCATTTTTTATTTTTAGTAATTAAAAACAATAAAATTAAAACTGTTAATATAATAACTATAAATGTAAAAAATATTATTGGTTCATTAAACGGTATATCATTTAATGTTAATTTTCCGAACATCATTATACCTCTATATAAAAATATAAAATTTTATTTAACATATTTAATTATTATTAAATTTATTTATTATGTTGTAAAATAAATTTGGATAAACATTAGAAAAATATTCTATTTTTCTATTTGACTCAGGGATCTGCAAAACATTAAATTTACTGATATCATCTAAATAATTTTTAGATTTTTTTATTTTATTAATCCAATCAATAAATTGAATATTATCACATACTATAACTGAAAATTTCATTCCTGAAAAACCATTTCCACTATAATTAGAAGACAATCCTTTATAAATTCCTTTATGATTAGCTATTAAATATAATTTAGTTTTTGCTCCAGCCATAGTATATATTTGACTTCCCAAAGAAGGTATAAAAAAAGAATTCATTACAGAATTTGAAGTTAAATTAAATTTAACTGGAGTGTTAACAGGAAATGATACTTCATTAATAGATGCAATATGTTCATCAGGATAAATAAATAGCCAACACCAATCTAAAGAAATTGCATTTATTTGCATAGTTTTATTATAACCATTAATTCTTTTATTAGTGTCTAAGTTTCTAGTTGAATTAAAAGATAAAACAGAAAGAAAAAATATAATTACTATTGGAACAATCCATATAATCATTTCTATATAAATAGAATTATTCCAATTAGGATCATATGACTTATTAGAGTTATTTTCATTATATTTATATGCAAAAAACAATGTCATAAAAATCACCGGAATAACAATTATTAACATAGCAAAGAATGATATTAACATTAAATTATTTTGCTCTTTTCTAATTATTCCATATGATGAAAATGATTCTATAGCATAAGATTTAGAATAAACAAATATAAAAAATGCTATAAATATAAAAAGTATAGTATTAATTCTTTTTTTCATAAAAACCTTAATTTTATAAAAAATATAATTATTTTAAAAAATTAAATTAATTTTAAAAACAATATATATATTATAAAAAAAAATCTATATTTTTTTAAAAATATTTTTTTATTAAATATAAAAAATATTTTATATACAAAAATAAACAAAATAAACTAAAAGTATAATTATATTTTAAAAATTTTAGAAATATAAAAAAAATTAAAATTATATATAATAATTTATTATTTTTGATCTAAATAAAAAAAAAATGTATATTAAAATTCAACAAATATCATTTAAATTATAAATAAAAGAATAAAAAAATGTTTATGAATTCTATAAAAAACTTTTCTACATTAATACCGACAGTAATTGAAAAAACTAAAAATGGAGATATAGCATATGATATATACTCTAGACTTCTAAAAGAAAGAATTATATTTTTAACTGGAATAATAGATGATAATTTATCGAATAATATAATATCTCAACTTATTTTTTTAGAAGCAAAAAATAAAAATAAAGATATATATTTATATATAAATTCTCCAGGAGGTATAATTACATCAGGTATGTCTATTTATGATACTATTCAATTTATCAAACCTGATGTAAATACTATATGCATAGGTCAAGCATGCTCTATGGGTGCTCTTATATTAACTACAGGAACTAATGGAAAAAGATTTTCTCTTCCTAATTCTAGAATTATGATACATCAACCTATGGGTCAATACAAAGGTCAAGCTACAGATATAGAAATACATGCTAACGAAATAATATTAATAAAAAAAAAGATAAATAAAATAATGGCTAAGCATACAGGGAAAAGTATTAAAGAAATAGAAAATGATACAGAAAGAGATTATTTCCTTTCAGCAAAAAAAGCTTTAAAATATGGACTAATAGATTCTATATTAATAAATAAAAAATAAAAATTATAACGTTAATATTAAAAAATAATTTTCTACAAATATAAATTTGTATAATAAAATAATTTTAAAATAGGAAAAATAATAATGATAAAAAAAAAAAATGAAAGTATAAAAAAATTTTTATATTGTTCTTTTTGTAACAAAAATCAAAAAGAAATAAAAAAATTAATAATAGGATCTAATTCATGTATTTGTAATGAATGTATATATTTATTCTTAAAAATAGTAAAAAAAGAAAAAAAAAATATAATAAAAAAAAAAAACAAAAGTGTAGAATATTCCCCAAAAGAGATAAAAAAAAAATTAGATAATTATGTAATAGGGCAAAAAAAAACAAAAAAAATACTATCAGTGGCCATATATAATCATTATAAAAAAAACAAATATAATTCTAATAAAAAAAATAAAAAAATAAATATAGAAAAAAGCAATATATTATTAATAGGGCCTACTGGAAGTGGAAAAACTCTATTAGCTGAAACACTTTCTAAAATTGTAAAAGTTCCTTTTGCTATAGCAGATGCAACTTCTTTGACTGAAGCTGGATACGTTGGAGAAGATGTAGAAAATATATTATATAGATTATTGCAAAAATGTGACTTTGACGTAAAAAAAGCAGAATCAGGAATAATATACATAGATGAAATAGATAAAATATCTAAAAAATCAGAAAATATTTCTATTACAAGAGATGTTTCAGGAGAAGGAGTACAACAAGCTTTATTGAAAATAATAGAAGGAACAATAGCTTTTGTGCCTTCTGGGGGAGGGAGAAAACATCCTCAACAAGAAATGATAAAGATTGATACTTCTAAAATATTATTTATTTTAGGAGGCACATTTTCAGGGTTAAACAAAATAATCTTAAATAGAAAAAAAATAAAAAATAGTTTTGGATTCAACCAAACAAAAAAAAATCGAAAAAAAATAAATAAAAAAAAAGCTTTAGAAAAATTAATTACTAAAGATTTAATAAAATTTGGTTTAATACCTGAATTTATAGGAAGAATATCAACTATAACAATATTAAAAAAATTAAATAAAAATGATTTAATTAAAGTGCTTTGCAAACCAAAAAATTCTTTAATAAAACAATATAAAAAACTTTTTGAGTTAGAAGGTATAAAATTAAAATTTTCAAAAGATGCTATAGAAGAAATAGTTAATAAATCTATATCTATAAAAACTGGATCTAGGGGTCTAAGACTAATTTTAGAAAAAATTTTATTAGATACTATGTATTATGTTCCATCACAAAAAAACATTAAAAAAATATTAATTAATAAATCAGTAGTAAACAAAAAATCCTTGCCAATATTAATAAATAAATAAAAAATTTTATTTTAAGAAAAAAATCATGTTATTTTATTTGTTTATCAATCTTTTACAGAAAAATACATAAAATTCATATCAACAATTCTCAAATTATATTAATATAAAATTTTTTTATTAAATAATGTTTATTAACAAATAAATAACACACTAAAAATAAGAGAGAAATATATGAACTCTAAATGTAGTAAGCACATAAAAATACCATTATTACCTTTACGTGATATTGTTGTTTATCCTCATATGATTATTTCATTATTTATAGGCAGAGAAAAATCAATAAAATGCATTGAAAAAATTTCTATTAAAAAAGAAAAAATTTTATTACTTACGCAAAAAAAATCATCTATAGAAGATCCTAAAAAAAATGATTTATTTAAAATAGGAACTGTTGCTAAAATATTGCAAATATTTAAATTGCCTAATGGAACAATAAAAATTTTAGTAGAAGGGTTACAAAGGGCAAAAATAAGTTCTTTAAAAAAAAATAAAGAATATTTTTCAGCAAATATAAAATATATAAATTTTAAAACAATAAAAAATAAAGAAGACAACCTACTAATAAAAACTGCTATAAAAAAATTTGAAGAATTTGTTAAATTAAATAAAACATTACATATAGAAATTTTAAAAAATACACAAAAAATAAAAAATGTAGAAAAATTATCAGATACTATAGCTTCTAATATAAATTTAAAAATTTCAGATAAACAAAACATATTAGAAATTATAAATCCAAATAAAAGACTAGAACATATAATAGTTATAATGGAATCAGAAATAAATTTATTAAAAATAGAAAAAAAAATAAGAAACAGAGTAAAAAAACAAATGGAAAAAAGTCAAAAGGAATATTATTTAAATGAACAAATGAAAGCTATAAAAAAAGAATTGAATAAAATAGAAAACGTAGAAGATGAAAACGAAATATTGAAAAAAAAAATAAATTCCACTAAATTTCCAAAAAAAATAAAAAATAAAATAAATATAGAATTTAACAAATTAAAATCCATGCCATACATGTCTTCTGAATCTGCAGTAATAAAAAGTTATATAGATTGGATAATACAAATTCCATGGAGTAAAAGGGGTAAAATTAAAAAAAATCTGCATTTAGCTAAGAAAATATTAGACAAAGATCATTATGGATTAAAAAAAGTAAAGGATAGAATCATAGAATATTTAGCTGTACAGTCTAGAGCTAAAAAAGTCACTGGACCAATTTTATGTTTAGTAGGACCTCCTGGTGTAGGAAAAACATCTTTAGGAAAATCTATAGCTAAAGCAACAGGAAGAAAATATATTAAAATGTCTTTGGGTGGTATACGAGATGAGGCTGAAATACGAGGACATAGAAAAACTTATGTTGGGTCTATGCCTGGAAAAATTATTCAAAAAATGTCTGAAATAGGTGTAAAAAATCCATTATTTTTATTAGATGAAATAGACAAAATTTCATATGACGCTAGAATAGATCCATATTCGGCATTATTAGAAGTTTTAGATCCAGAGCAAAATTTCTCATTTAATGATCACTATTTAGAAATAGATTATGATTTATCTGAAGTAATGTTTGTAGCTACATCAAATACATTAGATATACCATATGCATTATTAGATAGAATGGAAATAATAAAATTATCTGGTTATACAGAAGAAGAAAAACTTTTTATTGCAAAAAATCATTTAATACCTAAACAAATAAAAAGAAACATTTTGAATATAAATGAAATAGAAATAGCAGATGAAGTACTATTAAAAATAATAAGATATTATACTAAAGAAGCTGGAATAAGAAATTTAGATAGAGAAATATCAAAAATATGCAGAAAAACAGTAAAAAAATTGTCATTAAATAAAAAAATTAAAAAAATAAAAATAAATAGTAAAAACATAAAAAATTATTTAGGAGTCAAAAAATTTGATTATGGAAAAGCATCGTCGAAAAACAAGATAGGACAGGTAGTAGGATTAGCATGGACAGAAGTTGGAGGAGAATTATTAAACATTGAGGCAGCTTGTGTTCCTGGAAAAGGTAAATTAACTTATACAGGATCTTTAGGTGACATAATGAAAGAATCAATACAGGCGTCATTAATTATAATAAGATCTCAATCAAAAAAACTTGGTATAAAACCTAGCTTTTATGAAAATCATGATATACATATTCATGTTCCTGATGGATCTACCCCAAAAGATGGGCCTAGTGCTGGAATATCTATGTGCACAGCAATTACTTCCTGTTTAACAAAAAATCCAGTTAAATCTAACTTTGCTATGACAGGAGAAATTACATTACAAGGTAAAATTTTGAATATAGGAGGTTTAAAAGAAAAATTATTAGCTGCACATAGAGGAGGCATAAAAAACGTTGTAATACCATATAAAAACAAAAGAGACTTAGAAGAAATACCAAAAAATATATTGTTTGGGCTTAAAATACATAAATTAAAAAAAATTGAAGAAGTTTTAATTCTCTCTTTAAAAAATTTTCCATACAAAAATTTTAAAAATTTTAAAAAAAAATAAAAATAAGCTGGCAAAATAATATAAATTGCCAGCTAAAAAATATAAAACTATAAATTTGAATATATAAAAAATAAAATGAATAATTTTAAAAAAAAAACAATAAGATTTATATTAATAATCATAGTTATATCTTTTGTTTTTAATAATTTCATAAATGTTATAACAAGAGTATTTTTTTACAAATAAATAGTTTAAAAAAAATTAAATAAAAATAAATTTTATTAACAAAATAAATACATAGGATCATTTGTGCAACTATTTTATGAATTAAGATGGTATTTCTTAAAAGAATGGAAAAAATATTTAGGAGCTATAATATTATTAATAACAATATCAATTTTACAATTAATACCACCAAAATTAATAGGAATATTAATTGACATAATTATTAAAAAAAATAATTTTAACAATAAAATATTAATTATAGTAATTTTAATACTTATAGTATCTATTATAACATATATATTAAGATATTTATGGAGAGTATTGTTATTTGGAGCATCTTATAAATTAGCAATAAGTTTAAGAAATAAAATATATAAACATTTAAGTAAACAAAATTCAACATTTTATTTAAAAAATAAAACAGGAGATTTAATATCAAGATCTACTAATGATGTAGACAAAGTTGTATATGCAGCAGGAGAAGGAGTTTTAACATTAGTAGATTCTATAGTAATAGGATCATTAGTACTAATAGTAATGATATTTCAAATAAATTTTTATTTAACTATAATATCACTATTACCTATGCCTATTATGGCATATATAGTAAAAAAATATGGAGAAAAATTACATATAAAATTTAAAAAATTTCAAAATGCTTTTTCATTGTTAAATAGTAATACACAAGAATGTTTGACTAGTGTTAGAATGATAAGATCATATGGATTAGAAGAAATTAAACTAAAAAAATTTAATAATATTATAAAAAATGTAGGAAAAAGAAATATAGAAGTTTCTAAAGTAGATGCTTTGTTTGATCCAATAATACATGTATCAATCTCAATTTCTAATCTATTAGCAATAATATTAGGTGGAATATTAGTAATAAAAAACAAAATCACTTTAGGAGAATTAACTAGTTTTGTAATGTATTTAGGATCAATGATGTGGCCTATGTTGGCATTAGCGTGGATGTTTAACATAGCTGAAAGAGGCAAAGTTTCATTATTAAGAATACAAAAAATAATTAAAAAAAAAAAAGAAAAAAGAAAAAAAAACATAAAAAATATACAAAATTATAAGAACTTAAATATAAAAATTTACAATTTTAACTATGAAAATCACAAGAATATTGTGTTAAAAAAAATTTTTTTTAAAATAAATTCAGGAGAAATTATAGGAATATGCGGTCCTACAGGATCAGGAAAAACTACTTTATTAAATATTATTCAAAATAATATAAATTTAATAAAAGGTAAAATACTTTATAACAATATATGTATTAAAAAAATAAAAAAAAAATATTGGAGATCTAATTTATCTGTAATTAATCAAAATAATTTTTTGTTTTCAGATACTATAGAAAATAATATATCTATTGGAAAAAAAAAATCTACTATAGAAGAAATAAAAGCAGCATCTAAATTAGCATGTATACATAAAGACATATTGTCTTTTCCATTGAAATATAAAACTAAAATAGGAGAAAAAGGAATAATGCTATCTGGAGGACAAAGACAAAGAATATCAATAGCTAGAGCTATAATATCTAAAAAACCAATAATAATATTAGATGATGCGCTATCTGCAATAGATAGTTATACTGAAAATAAAATATTAAAAAATTTAAAAAAAATTAAAGACAAAAATAAAACAATTATAATAGTTTCTCACAAACTATCTACATTAATTTCTTCTAACAAAATAGTAGTGTTAAAAAATGGAAAAATAGATCAAATTGGAAAACATAAAGAAATTATTAAATTTAAAAAATGGTATTATAACATGTTTAAACATCAACAATTAAAAAAATAATTAAATAAAAAAAAGATAAGAAAAATAATTTATGCGCAGAATAAATTTAAACATATCTCCAATTTTAATTAGATTATTAAAATATGGAATAGTTTATAAAAAAAAAATATTATATGCTTTTATATTATTATTTTCTTCTTCTATTTGTGAAGTATTATGTCCAATATTAATAAGTTTTTTTATAAAAAATATAATAGAAAAAAATATAATAGAATATAATTCATTTTTATTAATAATATTTAGTTTTATAATATTACAAATAATATCAGCATTATGCAATTTTTTTGAAATAATAATATTTAGTAAAATGTCTACTAAAATAATAAAAAAAATAAGATTAGACGTAATGAAATACGCATTAAATCAACCAATAGAAGTGTTTGATAAAAAACCAATAGGAGAAATAGTATCTAAAGTAACTAATGATACAGAAACTATAAAAGAATTATATGAAAGAGTTGTACCAATAATAATTAGAAATATAATTTTAATCAGTATAATAATTACAACTATGTTTTTATTAGAATGGAAAATGGCATGTATATCTATAATTATGTTTCCAATAATTTTTATGATAATGATAATATATCAAAAATATAGTACACCAATAATAAGAAAAGTAAGATATTATATTGCAGAAATAAACAATATTTTTAATGAAACTATAAATGGAATGCACACAATACAACAATTTAACAAAGAAATTTTTTTTTTAAAAAAAATTAAAAAAATAAGCAAATTACATTATTTTTATAGAATGAAAATATTAAAATTAGATGGATTTTTATTAAGACCACTATTTAGTTTTTGCACTAATGTTATATTGTGTAGCTTAATATTGTTATTCAATTTTTTTCCAAAAGAAATGTTTCAAATTAGTACTTTATATATATTTATAAATTATCTAAATAGACTTAATGAACCTATGTTATCAATAATCAATCAACAATCAACATTACAACAATCTATTGTATCAGGAGAAAGAATATTTAAGTTAATAGATTCAAAAAATATATTTGAAAAAAAAAAGTATTTTAAAATATCAAAAGGAGAAATAGAAATAAAAAATTTAAATTTTACCTATTCTAACACTAAAAAACAAATATTAAAAAATATAAATATTAAAATAAAAAATAAACAATTTGTTGCATTTGTTGGAAAAACAGGAAGTGGTAAAAGTACTTTAGCTAATTTAATAATAGGATATTATAAAATATTAGATGGAAAAATTTACATAAATAAAAAAAAAATACAAAACATAAGTAGAAAAACTATTTCTAATAACATATCTATAGTAGAACAAGATCCTTTTATATTTTCAGATACATTATTTAACAACATATCTTTAAACAGAAAAATTCCAAAAAAGTTAATTTTTAAAATAATTAAAAAAGTTCATTTAAACGATTTAATAAATAAAAACAAAAAAGGAATTTACACAAAAATAAATGAAAAAGGAAAAAATATATCTCAAGGACAAAAACAATTAATATCTATAGCGAGAATATTAGTATCTAAACCAAAAATTTTAATATTAGACGAATCAACTTCTAATATGGATTCAGAAACAGAAAAAAAAATACAAAAAATATTATTAAACATAAAAAAATATACTACAATTATAACTATTGCACATAGACTATCTACTATAATACATGCAGACAAAATAATAGTATTAGATAAAGGAAAAATAGTAGAACAAGGTAATCATAAAAAATTAATGAAAAAAAAAAAAAAATACTGGCAAATGTATATGATGCAACTAAAAAATATAAAAATATGTTAAAATAAATATATAAAAAGCACTTCTGTCAGCTTTAACTTAAGTACCTGTTTTATTTAAACTGGCTGCTTTTTTCCAAACCTGACCAAATATTTAAAAATTCAGAACATAAGGACTGACAGAAGATTTAAAAATTATATAATATAAATTTATTATATACAACATAAATTTCATAAAAATTATTATAGAAAAATCATATTACAATTTTTATAAAAATAATATATAATTATAAAATTATGAATTATAAAATACTTGCTACTAAATATAGACCTAAAAGTTTTAAAGATGTTATAGGGCAAAAATATATAATAAAATCAATATATAATAGTTTTAAATTTAAAAAAATACATCAATCTTGGATTTTATCTGGAAACAGCGGAATAGGAAAAACAACAATCTCTAGATTGTTATCTAAAAGTTTAAATTGTAAAAAAGGAATACAATATTTTTCTTGTTTAAAATGTGATAATTGTATTGAAATAACAAAAGGATGTTTTGTAGATTTAATAGAAATAGATGCTGCATCAAAAACTAAAGTAGAAGAAATAAAAGAAATTTTAGAAAATTCCAAATATCTTCCAATAAAAGGTAGATTTAAGATATATATAATTGATGAAGTACATATGTTATCTAAACATAGTTTTAATGCTTTATTAAAAATACTTGAAGAACCTCCTAAATATATAAAATTTATTTTAGCTACAACTAATATAAACAAAATACCAGAAACAATTATATCTAGATGTATATGTTTTTATCTAAAACAAATAACTGAAAAACAAATTTATAAACATATAAATAAAATTTTATTACAAGAAAATATTATCGCTGAAAAATCAGCAATAAAAATAATTTCAGAGAAATCTAATGGAAATATAAGAAGTGCATTAAATATAGTAGAACAATCTATAATGTTTGACAAAAACATAATTAAAAAAAAAAATGTAATAAATATACTAGGAATAATAGAAGAAAAAAAAATATTATTATTATCTAAATATTTAATTAATAAAAAGTCAAATAAAACATTTGATTTATTAAAAAAATTAAATATTATATATTTTCAATGGGAGGAAATTTTAGATAGCATAATAAAATTATTCCATCATTTCGCAATTTTAAAAAAATTTGGATTTTCAATAGAAAGAAAAACATATATGCAAAAAGAAAAAAAAAAAATTATTAAAATAATAAAAAATGTTGAATTTTCAAAAATACAAAAATATTATAATATTTTAATAGAATGTAAAAAAGAAATATATATATATAAAAATCCTCAAGTATGTATAGAAATGATGCTTTTAAAAATTTTAAACTAAAATAATTTGATTAATTTAAAATAATATATAAAAAAGGAAAAAATATGTTTACAAATGAAAAAATAAGTAATTTAATGAAACAAGCTCAACAAATGCAAGAAAAAATGTCTAAAATGCAAGAAGAAATGGCTAAAATAGAAGTCACAGGAGAAGCAGGAGCTGGTTTGGTGAAAGTAACAATAAATGGAATTCATAATTGTAGAAAAGTAGAAATAGATTCTACTTTACTAAAAGATAATAAAGAAATATTAGAAGATTTAGCTACAGCCGCTTTTAATGATGCTTCTAGAAGAATATCTGAAGCACAAAAGAAAAAAATGTCTAACATTTCTAATAATACTCAAATTCCTAGTGGATTTAATTTTCCTTTTCAATTTTAATAAATTTTGTTTTGTATAAAAAATTTTTATTAAATAAAAATTGAAAATTATGTTAATATTTTTTTTTAAAATAAAAATATTGGAAAAAAAAATAAAATGAAAAAAGAAAAATATTCATTTAAGTCTGAATCAAAAGAATTATTAAATTTAATGATACATTCTTTATATTCTAATAAAGAAATATTTATAAGAGAATTAATATCAAATGCATCAGATGCAATAGAAAAAGATAGATTTATAAATGTTTCTCAAAATAATTCTAATGATTTAAAAAAAAATTATGAAATAAAAATAAATCTAGATGAAAAAGAAAATAAAATAAAAATTAAGGATAATGGAATAGGAATGGATAAAAATGAAATAATTAAAAATCTAGGAACTATAGCTAAATCAGGAACAAAATCATTTATAAAATCTATAAAAAATAATAAAAATAACAATTTAATAGGAAAATTTGGAGTTGGTTTTTATTCTTCTTTTATAGTATCTAAAAAAGTTTATGTAAAAACTAAATCTGTAAAAAATAAAGATAAAAATACAGGAATAATTTGGAAATCTAAGGGAAATGGAGAATATACTGTAGAAAAAATAAAAAAAAAAAATACTGGAACTGAAATAATACTATTTTTAAAAAATTCAGAGAAATATTTTACAAATTATTATAATATAGAAAGAATAATAAAAAAATATTCTGATCATATTAATATTCCAATAAAAATTAAAAGATATAATGAAAAAAATAAAAAAAATGTTTGGAAACAAATTAATTCAGCAAAATCCATTTGGACAATTGACAAAAAAAATATTGATAAATATGAATATATAAGCTTTTATAAATATATAACAAACGACACTAATAATCCTATAACTTGGATTCACAGTAAAGTAGAAGGAAATCAAGAATATATAAGTTTATTATATATACCATCAAAAGCACCATGGGATATTTGGAACAGAGAACAAAACAAAGGTCTTAAACTATATATAAATAAAGTATATATAATGGATAATGTAGAACAATTTTTACCTAATTATTTAAGATTTGTGAAAGGAATTGTTGATTCTAAAGACCTTCCATTAAATATCTCAAGAGAAATATTACAAGAAAACAAAAATATAAATATTATAAAAAAAACTATTACTAAAAAAATATTAAATGTATTAAAAAATATTAATACATATAAATATGAAATTTTTTGGAAAGAATTTGGAGCTATAATAAAAGAAGGAATTGCTGAAGACATAGAAAATAAAGAAAATATTGCTAAATTATTATTATTTTCTTCTTTAAAGACAAAAAATAAAAATACATACATATCATTAAAAAAATATATAAAAAACATTAAATCTGATCAAAAAAAAATTTATTTTATAACTGCAGATAATTATAAAACAGCAAAAAATAGCCCTCATTTAGAAATGTTTAAAAAAAAAGATATAGATGTATTAATATTACATGAAAGAATAGATGAATGGATGATGAATTATTTAACAGAATTTAAAGGAATTCAATTTCAATCAGTAAATAAATTTGATGAATCTTTAAATAAAATAATAAATTCTAAAGATAAAAAAAATAAAGAATCAAATACAAAATTAAAAGATTTAATAAAAAAAATAGAAAAAATATTATTTAATAAAATAAAAAAAGTTAGAATTACATACAGATTTTCAGAAACTCCAGCAGCATTAACAACAGATTCTAATGAAATGAGCACTCAAATGGCTAAATTATTTTCTGCAGCTGGACAAAAAGTGCCAAAAATAAAATATATTTTTGAAATAAATCCTGATCATAAATTAATAAAAAAAATATCTAAAATTAAAAATAAAAAAGATATTAAAACATGGATAAAAATGTTATTTGATCAAGCTCTTTTAAATGAAAAAGGATCATTACAAGAACCTAATAAATTTATAAAAAGAGTAAATTCATTGTTAATTAAACAAACTTCTAAAAAAAATTCTTTATAAAAAAAGTTACGTATAAAAATACATTATGAAAATAATTCTTTTAGGAGCGCCTGGAAGCGGAAAAGGAACTCAATCAAAATTTATTTCTAATAAATATAATATAAAAAAAATTTCTGTAGGTGAAATATTCAGAAAAAATTTAAAAAAAAATGATAACATTAAAAAAAAAATAGATAATGGAGAACTTATAGAAGATAAAATAGTTGTAAAATTAATAAAAAAAAGAATTTTACAAAAAGATTGTTCTAATGGATATTTATTAGATGGATTTCCGAGAACTTTAGAGCAAGCAAAAAATGTATATTTAAAAAATATTAAAATAGATTATATAATAGAATTTTTAGTCGATGATAATATATTGTTAAAAAGAATATCTGGAAGATTAATACATGAAAAATCAGGAAGAACATATCATAAAATATTTTCACCACCTATAATAAAAAATAAAGATAATATTACTGGAGAGAATTTAAAAAAAAGGAAAGATGATAAAATTAATATAGCAAAAAGTAGATTATTAAAATATAAAATAGAAATAAAAAAAATAAGAAAATATTTTATGAAAAAGTTTAAAAAAAAATATTACAAAATAAATGGAAATTTTGATGAAAATAAAACAATGGAAAAAATATTAAAAATAATAAAATAAAAAATTTGCACTCTACAAGATTCGAACTTGTGACCCACGGCTTAGAAGGCCGTTGCTCTATCCAACTGAGCTAAGAGTGCATTAATTTATAAAATATAAGAATGCATTTTTTTTATAAAATTTGCAAGAACTTTTTAATAAATATATTATTAACACATTTTAAACTTTTAGAGAAAAAGATGTTAAAAAAAATAATAGATGGAAAAAAAATATCAAAAAAATTACAAGAAAAAATTTGTCTAGAAGTAAAAAAAAAAATAAAATTTGGTAATAGACCTCCTGGAATAGCTGTAATATTAGTAGGAAATGATTCTTCTTCAAAAATATACATAAGAGAGAAACAAATAGCATGCAAAAAAGTAGGATTTGTATTAAAATGCTGGAAATTACAAGAAAATACAAAAGAAGAAAAAATATTAAATTTAATAAATAAGTTAAATAAAGATTTAGAAATAGATGGAATATTAGTACAATTACCTCTACCAAAACATATTAATACAAATAATATATTATGTGCTATATCTTATAAAAAAGATATAGATGGATTTCATCCATATAATATAGGAAAACTATGTCAAAAAAATCCTAACATTAGAGCTTGTACGCCAAAAGGAATAATAACTTTATTAAAAAAATATAAAATTAATACATGTGGATTGAATGCAGTAATAATAGGAGACTCTAACATAGTAGGAAAACCTATGAGTATGGAACTATTAATGTATGGTTGTACTACTACCATAACACACAAATTTACAAAAAATTTAAAAAAACACACTAAAAATGCAGACTTATTAATTGTAGCTATAGGAAAACCAAATTTTATAAAAAAATCTTGGGTGAAAAAAAAATCAATAATATTCGATGTAGGAATAAATAGAATGAAAAATGGAAAAATCATTGGAGACGTAAATTTTAAATCAGTGTATAAAAAAATATCTTATATAACCCCAGTACCTGGAGGGGTTGGTCCAATGACCGTAACATCATTATTAGAAAATACCATGTTGATATATAATAAAAATTATAAAATTTAATAAAATTTCAATTATTTATTTTCCAAAAAGTATTATTATAACTATCTTCTAAAATAATGCCAAAAGAACTAATTTTATTTCTTATTAAATCAGATTTAATCCAATTCCTTTTTTTTCTACAAAAATTTCTTATTTTTATTAAAATGTTAATTTTATATATAGAAATTCTTTTTTTATAAACTTTAAAATTATATTCTCTAAAAAAAATGTCAGAAGATAAAAAAAATAATCCTAAAATTTTTCCTAAAAATTTCAATTTTGTTGCTAAAATATTTGCATTTATTACATTATTTTTTTTTTCTATATTTATTTTTTTAGAAATGTCAAATAATATAGATATAGCTTTAGGTGTATTAAAATCGTCATCCATAGACTTTTTAAACTTTTTTTCAAAATATTTAGATTCTTTATTATCATAATTATATTCTTTAGTATTAAGTATTGCATAATATAATCTTTCCATAGATAATCTAGCAATTTTAAAACTATCATTTTTATAAATTAAAGGCTTCCTATAATGAGATGATAAAAAAAAATATCTTATAGTTTCTGGATCATAATCTAAAATAGCTTGTTTTAAACTATAATTATTTCCAATAGATTTAGACATTTTTTTATTGTTTAAAATTAATAAACCAGAATGCATCCAATAATTAACATATTTATCATTATTTAAAAAACAAGAAGATTGAGATCTTTCATTTTCATGATGAGGAAATAATAAATCATAACCACCTCCATGTATATCAAATAAATTTCCACAATATTTATAGCTTAATGCAGAACATTCAATATGCCATCCTGGTCTTCCTATGCCCCAAGGTGATTTCCATAAAAAATTGTAATTATACGCGCTGCTTTTAAACTTTTTTAAATCTTGTATTTTCCACAAAACAAAATCTAATTTTTTATTTTTATTTTTTTTTATTTTATAACTCTTTAAATTCTTTATTACTTGATTAGAAAGTTGTCCATACTTTTTAAAACTAGATATAGAAAACATTACATCTCCATTACTAGATATATAAGCATGATTTGATAATAATAATTTTTCTATAAACTTTATTATTATTTTTATATTTTCTGTGACTCTAGGCTCTACATTAGGAGGAATAATATTTAAATTATTAAAATCAGAATGCATATCTTTAATCATTCTTTTAATAAATATTTTAATATTTGCTTTATTTTCTATTAATCTATTAATAATTTTATCATCTACATCTGTTATATTTCTGACATATTTTACTTTATAACCAATGTGTTTTAAGTATCTAATTATCATATCAAAAACAACAAAAGTTCTTCCATGTCCTATATGACATATGTCATAAACTGTTATTCCACATACATAAATATAAACTTTATTTAAAAAAAATGTCTTAAAAGTTTCTTTAATATTTTTTAAAGCATTAAAAATTTTAAGCATATAATATTGTATAAAATTAATTTAAAATTTTTTATAATAAAAAAAATATATATTAGTATATCCATACTAAAAATAAATTAAAAAATTTATTATAATATATATATTTTAACAACTTTTTAAACTTATATATTTATATAATAAAAATTTATAAAAATAAAACAAATAATATAAAAACTAAAATCCTGGCAATTTCCTACTCTCACACAAGGATGCCTTGCACTACCATTGGCGTTGAAATGTTTCACTTCTGAGTTCGATATGGATTCAGGTGGTACCATAACACTATATTGCCAGGATTTTATAAAATATAGTTTAAAAAAAATTATGCATAATATTTTTATTTAACAGAATAAAACAAAACTAATAAAACATTTTTGGTGTTGTAAGGTTAAGCCTCTCAGGTAATTAGTACTAGTTAGCTTAACATGTCACCATGCTTACACACCTAGCCTATCAACGTTGTAGTCTACAACAACCTTTAAGTAAATTAATAAAATTATTAATTTAGGGAAGACTAATCTTAGGGTAAGTTTCGTGTTTAGATGCTTTCAGCACTTATCTTTTCCGTATTTAGCTACCGGGCAATGCAATTGGCATCACAACCCGAACACCAGCGGTGCGTTCACTTCGGTCCTCTCGTACTGGAAGCAATCCCCGTCAATTTTCCTGCGCCCATGGCAGATAGGGACCGAACTGTCTCACGACGTTCTAAACCCAGCTCGCGTACCACTTTAAACGGCGAACAGCCGTACCCTTGGGACCTACTTCAGCCCCAGGATGTGATGAGCCGACATCGAGGTGCCAAACACCGCCGTCGATATGAACTCTTGGGCGGTATCAGCCTGTTATCCCCGGAGTACCTTTTATCCGTTGAGCGATGGCCCTTCCATTCAGAACCACCGGATCACTATGACCTACTTTCGTACCTGCTCGAACCGTCGCTCTCGCAGTCAAGCCAGCTTATGCCATTGCACTAACCTCATGATGTCCGACCATGATTAGCTAACCTTCGTGCTCCTCCGTTACTCTTTAGGAGGAGACCGCCCCAGTCAAACTACCCACCAGACAGTGTCCGCGACCCGGCTTACGGATCTGCGTTAGAGCATCAAACATTAAAGGGTGGTATTTCAAGAACGGCTCCACGCAGGCTGGCGCCCGCATCTCATCGCCTCCCACCTATCCTGCACATCAAGGTTCAATGTTCACTGTCAAGCTGTAGTAAAGGTTCACGGGGTCTTTCCGTCTTGCCACGGGTACACCGCATCTTCACGGCAATTTCAATTTCACTGAGTTCCGGGTGGAGACAGCCTGGCCATCATTACGCCATTCGTGCAGGTCGGAACTTACCCGACAAGGAATTTCGCTACCTTAGGACCGTTATAGTTACGGCCGCCGTTTACTGGGGCTTCGTTCAGGAGCTTCACCTTGCGGCTAACCCCATCAATTAACCTTCCAGCACCGGGCAGGCGTCACACCGTATACGTCCACTTTCGTGTTTGCACAGTGCTGTGTTTTTATTAAACAGTTGCAGCCAGCTGGTATCTTCGACTGATTTCACCTCCGTCCGCAAGGGACTTCAACTATCATCAGCGTGCCTTCTCCCGAAGTTACGGCACCATTTTGCCTAGTTCCTTCACCCGGATTCTCTCAAGCGCCTGAGTATTCTCTACCTGACCACCTGTGTCGGTTTGGGGTACGATTGCATATAACCTGAAGCTTAGAGGCTTTTCCTGGAAGCTGGGCATCAGTTACTTCAGTACCTTAGTACCTCGTCATCGTACCTCGGTGTATCAGTGGCCGGATTTACCTAACCACACACCTACATACTTAACCCGCCTATTCCGACAGACGGTAAACCTGGCCTTCTCCGTCCCCCCATCGCAGTTATACACAGTACGGGAATATTAACCCGTTACCCATCGACTACGCCTTTCGGCCTCGCCTTAGGGGTCGACTCACCCTGCCCCGATTAACGTTGGACAGGAACCCTTGGTCTTCCGGCGAGCGGGCTTTTCACCCGCTTTATCGTTACTTATGTCAGCATTCGCACTTCTGATACCTCCAGCGGCTCTCTCAAACCCCCTTCAACGGCTTACAGAACGCTCCCCTACCCAATATACTTGCGTATATTGCCGCAGCTTCGGTGCATAGTTTAGCCCCGTTACATCTTCCGCGCAGGCCGACTCGACTAGTGAGCTATTACGCTTTCTTTAAAGGATGGCTGCTTCTAAGCCAACCTCCTAGCTGTCTGAGCCTTCCCACCTCGTTTCCCACTTAACTATGACTTCGGGACCTTAGCTGGCGGTCTGGGTTGTTTCCCTCTTCACGACGAACGTTAGCACCCGCCGTGTGTCTCCCACGCTCTACTCATCGGTATTCGGAGTTTGCATCGGGTTGGTAAGCCGGGATGGCCCCCTGGCCGAAACAGTGCTCTACCCCCAATGGTAATACGTGAGGCGCTACCTAAATAGCTTTCGGGGAGAACCAGCTATCTCCCGGTTTGATTGGCCTTTCACCCCCAGCCACAGGTCATCCGCTAATTTTTCAACATTAGTCGGTTCGGTCCTCCAGTTAGTGTTAACTAACCTTCAACCTGCCCGTGGCTAGATCACCGGGTTTCGGGTCTATACCCTGCAACTTAACGCACAGTTAATACTCGGTTTCCCTGCGGCTCCCTTATTCAGTTAACCTTGCTACAGAATATAAGTCGCTGACCCATTATACAAAAGGTACGCAGTCACCCCTATAAATACGGGCTCCCACTGCTTGTACGTACACGGTTTCAGGTTCTGTTTCACTCCCCTCGCCGGGGTTCTTTTCGCCTTTCCCTCACGGTACTGGTTCACTATCGGTCAGTCAGGAGTATTTAGCCTTGGAGGATGGTCCCCCCATATTCAAACAAGATTTCACGTGTCTCGTTTTACTTTTTGAGTATATATAATTTCAATTTTCGTATACTGGGTTATCACCAATTATCACCAATTTTTCCAAATTGTTCTACTAACTAAAATTAATATTTATAACTCTAGGCTTTTCCCATTTCGCTCGCCACTACTAAGGGAATCTCAATTGATTTCTTTTCCTCAGGATACTAAGATGTTTCAGTTCTCCTGGTTTGCTTTTTTAATCTATATATTCAATTAAAAATGATGATTTTATTCATCGGGTTTCCCCATTCGGATATTATCGGTTAAAACGTTTCTTATCAACTTACCGATACTTTTCGCAGATTAGCACGTCCTTCATCGCCTCTGACTGCCAAGGCATCCACCATATACGCTTTAATGCTTAACCTTACAACCCATAAATGTCTTATTTATTTTTAATAAATAATACAAATTAAAAAGTTTTGTTAAATTCTGATTTTTTAAAGAGCATTATTATTAATTTAACTAAATAAAATTAAATTAACAATAATATAAAAAAATAATTAAAAAAAAGCAATATAGAAAATTATTTTACATTTGTCCCCTAGGGGATTTGAACCCCTGTTGCTGCCGTGAAAGGGCAGTGTCCTAGACCACTAGACGAAGGGGACTAAAATATTAAATATAAAAAATATTAATTTTCTAAAATTAAAAATTATAATACAATATTAATAGTACAGAATGAAAAAAAAGAGTCAAGTTATTTATTATAAAATTTTAAAAAAAAATAAATTTATATATTTTTTTGTAAAATCTTTATAGTTTTTTTTACATCTGGAAATTTTTTGTTCCATAAATAACATGAATAAGCAGCTTGACCAACTAACATTCCTATTCCATCTTTAACATTAATCGCTCCATTTTTTTTACACCATTTTATAAATGGAGTTTCTTTTAACAAATCAAAATATAAATCATAGCAAAAAACATTCTCAGAAATTATAGATTTTGGTATATTAGGAACACCCCCAAAAACACCACTAGACGTAGCATTTATAACTAAATCAAAATTGTTATTTTTTAAACATTCTTTTTTTAAACAAATTATATTTCCTATATTACAGAATTTTTTTTCCAAATTTAATGCTTTCAAAAAAGTTCTATTGTATATAAATACTATATTTTTATTTAATAATAAATAAGGTATAATTCCCTGTGCGGCTCCACCAGCACCTATTAAAAGTATCTTGCACTTTTTTTTTAAAAAATTTAATCTTCTTAAATCATAAATAATTCCTACCCCATCAGTATTATCACCCAATATATGTTTTTCATTAATTTTTTTCAGAGTATTTATAGCTCCGGAAATTTTAGCTTTTTTAGTTATATTGTCTACATATTTTAAAACTTCTGTTTTAAAAGGTAAAGTAATATTAGCTCCTAAATTGTCAGATTTTTTAAAAAAATTATCTAAAAATTTCTTTAAGCAATTCTTGGGAGTTAAAATTGTTTTATAGTTATAATTTAAATTAATTTGTTTAGAAAAAATTTTATGTATAATTGGAGATAAAGAATGATTGACAGGATTTCCAAATAAAGCATAATAATATTTTTTTCTATTATCCATTTCTTATATATTCTCCGTTTATAATGTTAATTATACTAGAAGGTTTTTTACTATGATCAACATATCCATTCATTATATAAATTTTATTTCCAAATTGTAATTTTATATCCTTTTTATTTTTACAAGGATTAAATCCACTTAAATTAGCACTAGTAGAAACTATAGCTTTTCCAAAATTTTTACATATCTTTTTTATATATTTATTTGAAGTTATTCTTAAAGCTACAAATTTTGAATTTCCTCTTATCCAAATAGGAACATTTTTATTAGCAGGATGTAAAAGAGTAAAAGGACCAGGCCATAATTTATAAAATTTATTTATATTTGATTCCGGTATATTTTTTTTAGAAATATATTTTTTTATTTGATCATATTCTGAAGATATTAAAATTAATCCTTTATTAATATTTCTTTTTTTAATTTTTAAAATAGACATTACAGCCTTTTTACTCTCAGGATCACAACCTAAACCAAATACAGAATCAGTAGGATATATAATTACTCTTTCATTACACAAATGTTCAATACATTTATATAAATTTTTTACATGCATAGTATAAACAAAATATTTTAATAAAAAATTAATTAAATATTACAATGTAACAAATATAAAAGTTTTTAGTTGATTTATTTTACAAATTATAAGACAATAACACAAATAAAAATTTTAACATGAAAATATAATAATTAAAATTAATAATATATAAAATATATTACATAATGAAAATATCAAAAATATTAAAATATCCAAATAAAAAATTAAGATATATATCTAAACCTGTTTTAAAAGTAAATAAAAACATTCAAAATATAATCAATCAAATGTTTAAAATAATGATATTAAAAAATGGAATAGGATTAGCAGCTATACAAGTAAATATACCTCTTCAAATAATTACAATAATAGATACAGAAAATTATAACAAAAAAATTACAATAATAAACCCTGAAATAATTAAAAAAAAAAAAAAAATAAGAAAACTTGAAGGTTGTTTATCTTTTCCAAATCAACAAGCAATAGTAACAAGATATAAATATATAAAAATAAAAGCTTTAAATTATTATGGAAAAAAAATTAAAATATCTGCTAAATCTTTGTTATCAAGATGCATACAACATGAAATAGATCATTTAATAGGAATACTATTTATTGATTATCTTTCTGATTTAAAAAAAAATATTATAAAAAATAAGTTAAAAAAAATTTATAAACGAAAAAATGAAAAGAAAAATTAATAAATCTTTAAAAATATTATTTGCGGGAACGACAAAATTTGCACAAAAACATTTAAAAGCATTAATAAAATCTAGACACAAAATTTCTCTAGTTATTACTAAACAAAACAAATTTTATAAAAAAAATATATATTCATCACCAGTAGAAAAAACATCTATAAAAAATTCTATTCCTACTATTTCACCTAAAAATATAGAAAATAAAAAAATAATAAAAATAATAAAAAAATATTTACCAGATATAATGATAGTAGTGGCATATGGAAAAAAAATACCTAAAAAAATAATAAACATGTTTCCATTAAAAGCTATAAATATACATCCATCATTATTACCAAAATGGAAGGGAGCTGCTCCTATACAAAGAGCAATATTAAATGGAGATAAAAAAACTGGAATTAGTACAATTTTAATAAATAATAAATTTGATTCAGGAGATATAATAAACAAAATAGATTGTAAGATAAGTAAAAAAGATACCTTTTTTAGTTTATCAAAAAAATTAGAAAAAATTGGTATAAAATCTATGTTTTTATCATTAATAAATATTTTTAAAAAAAATAAAATAAAAAAACAAAAACAAGAAATAAAAAATACTTATGCAAAAAAAATTGATAAATTAGAAACAAGATTAATATGGAAAAAATCAGTAAATTTTTTAGAAAGATCTATTAGAGCATTTTATCCTATACCAGGTAATTATTTTTATTTTAAAAAAAAAAGAATTAAAGTATTTAAATCAAGTATATCATTAAAATTTAAAAAATATTTATTTGGAGAAATATTAAAAGTTTCAAAAAATGGTGTTTATATAGGAGCAAAAAATGGATGTTTAATAATAAAAAAAATACAATTTCCTGGAAAAAAAATAATAAATTCTATAGAAATATACAATGGATATAAAAACTTTTTTAATGTAGGTGAAGTTATAAAATGATAAAAAAAATTCTGTAAATAATAGTTATATATAATAACTATTATTTATAGTATTTTAAATATAAAAATTATTTTTTCTGATTGTTTTTTAAAATATTATTTTTTTTTCTGTCTATTAACTCTATATATGACATCATAGCATTATCTCCATGTCTAAATCCACATTTTAAAATTCTAATATATCCCCCAGGCTTATTTAAAAAAAATGGTCCTATATCAATAAACAACTTTTTTACTAAAATATTATTTTGAATTTTAGAAAAAACTATTCTTCTATTATGAACAGAATCTTTCTTAGATAAAGTTATTAATTTTTCTGAAAATCTTCTTAATTCTTTCGCTTTAGAAAAAGTAGTTTTTATTCTTTCATGCTCAAAAAGAGAACAAATCATATTTCTTATCATTGCTTTAAAATGACTTCTAGATCTATTAAATTTTTTACCAGATTTTTTATGTCGCATAAAATATTCTCATATTTAAATATAATTTTTTTTTTAAAAAAAATAAATTATTCTTCTAACAAATCTTTTGGCGGCCAATTTTTTAAACATGTACCTAAAAATAAATTTCTAGAAGCTAATATATCTTTAATTTCTGTAAGTGATTTTTTACCTAAATTAGGAGTTTTCAATAATTCAATTTCAGTTTTTTGAACTAAATCACCTATATAATGAATAGATTCTGTTTTTAAACAATTAGCTGATCTAACAGTTAATTCTAAATCATCTACAGGTCTTAATAAGACTGGATCAAATTTAGGTTTTTTTTCTTTTATTACAGGTTTACTTAAATCTTTTAAATATATGAAAGATTCTAACTGATCAGATAAAATTGTAGCAGCATATCTTATAGCTTCTTCAGGATTAATAGTACCATTAGTTTCAAGAAATATTATTAATTTGTCTAAATCTGTTCTATGTTTAACTCTAGAAGATTCTACATTATAAGAAATATTATTTATAGGGCTATACCAAGTATCTAATAATAATTTCCCTATAGTAGGATTACTGTCATTATTAATTCTAGAAGAAGCAGAAGAATATCCTATTCCTTTTTCTATTTTCATCTTCATTTTTATAGAAGATTTTTTGGAAGTTAAATTACAAATTAAATGATTTGGATTTATTATTTCAATATCTCCATCATGAGAAATATCAGATGAAGTAATTTCTCCTAATCCAAATTTTTCTAATGTAACTACAGCAGAATCTTTACTATGTATTTTAACAGGTAATTCTTTTAAATTTAATAATATGTTTATAATATCTTCTTTTACTCCTTCTTTAAAACTATACTCATGTAATATACCGTCTATTTGCACTTCCGTTATAGCACATCCAGGAATAGAAGATAATAATATTCTTCTTAAAGCATTTCCTAATGTATGCCCAAATCCCCTTTCTAAGGGTTCTAAAGTAACTTTAGATTTATTAGTATTTATATGTTTTATATCAACTAATTTAGGTTTTAATAGTTTAGAAATAAAACTATGATACATAGAACCTCCATATTATCAAATTTAATAAACTATCATTTTGAATAAAGTTCTACTATTAAATGTTCATTAATGTCAGAAGACAAATCACTTCTTTCAGGATATTGTTTAAATACACCACTCATATTTTCTATATCTACATCCATCCATATAAGTTTTTCATATTGTTTAGAAATTTCTATAGAAGCTTTTATTCTAGACTGATTAATAGAACTTTTTCTTACACTAATTAAATCATTAATAGAAACTTGATAAGATGGAATATTAACTATTTTTTTATTAACTAAAATAGATTTATGATTTACTAATTGTCTAGATTCTGACCTAGTGCTGCCAAATCCCATTCTATAAACAACATTGTCTAATCTTCTTTCTAATAATCTTAATAAATTTTCTCCAGTATTACCTTTTAATTTAGATGCTTTTTTATAATAATTTCTAAATTGTTTTTCTAATATTCCATATAATCTTTTAACTTTTTGTTTTTCCCTAAATTGAGTTCCATAATCTGATATTCTAGACTTTTTCACACCATGCTGGCCCGGTAAACTAGACATTTTGCATTTTGTATCTATAGATCTTAATCCTGACTTCAAAAATAAATCAGATCCCTCTCTTCTACTTAATTTTAATTTTGGTCCTAAATATTTTGCCATATAATTTTATTATAAATCCTTAAAATAATTAATATTTATACTCTTCTTTTTTTAGGTGGTCTACAACCATTATGAGGTATAGGAGTTACATCAGTAATGTTAGTTATTTTAAAACCAATAGAATTTAAAGCTCTAATAGCAGACTCTCTACCAGGGCCTGGCCCTTTCACCATAACTTCTAAATTTTTTATATTATAAGATTTTACCACTTCAGCGCATTTTTCAGCAGCAACTTGCGCTGCAAAAGGAGTAGATTTTCTAGAACCTCTAAAACCAGACCCCCCAGAAGTTGCCCAACCTAAAGTATTACCCTTTTTATCAGTTATTGTAACTATAGTATTATTAAAAGATGCATGAATATGTACTATTCCATCTGTTATATATTTTTTTTTAACATTTTTTTTTTTTATTAAAGATTTCTTCATTTTTATTATATTTAACTCCAAAATTATTTTTTAAACAGTTTTCTAGGCCCTTTTCTAGTTCTAGCATTAGTTTTAGTTCTTTGACCTCTTACAGGAAGACCTTTTCTATGTCTTAATCCTCTATAACATCCTAAATCCATTAATCTTTTAATACACATTTTTTTGGTTCTTCTAAGATCTCCTTCTACAATAAATTTAGCAACATTCTCTCTTAATAAATCTAATTCTTTATCATTTAAAGAACCTATTTTATTAGAATATTCTATATTTAAATTTTTACAAATATAATTAGCTCTAGAAATTCCAATACCATATATCATACTTAAAGCTATATTAACATGCTTATTATCATCTATATTAACACCTTGAATACGAACCATATTATTTCCTAAATATTTTAAATAAAATTTGCATAAAAAAATTATTTATTAAGTTTATATAATTAACCTTGCCTTTGCTTATGTTTAGGATCATTTTTACATGTAACTAAAGAAACATTTTTTCTTTTTATTATTTTACAAAATTTACACATTTTTTTTATAGAAGTTCTAACTTTCATTTTTTTCTCAACATTTTTTATAAAAAATAAAAATATTATTTAAATATATTTATTTTTTTTATTTAATTTTGTTACATAAGATTTAGAAACAATAATATTTTGTATTTGATTAATACAATCTATAACAACAACTACTACTATTAATAAAGATGTTCCACTAAAATAAAAAGAATAATTTAATAAATATCTAATAAAATCAGGAATAGTACATATAAAAGTAATATATAAGGAGCCTATAAAAGTTAGTTTAGAAACAACTCTATTTATATAAATAGAAGTGTTATTACCCGGCCTTATACCTTTTATAAAAGCTGAAGACTTCTTTAAATTTTCAGAAGTATCTATAGGATTAAAAATTAATTTAGTATAAAAAAAACAAAAAAATATTATAAAAAATGAATAAATTAATATATAAAAAAAATTATTAGGCTTTAAATAAACAGACAAATTTAATAAAAAATTGTTTTTATATAAATTAGAAATCCAAGAAATCACAGTAGAAAATAATAAAATTATACTAGAAGCAAATATTGCTGGTATTACACCAACTATATTAACTTTTAATGGCAAATAACTATTACCAGATATGTAAATCTTTCTTATATGAGTTCTATTAGCATATTGTATAGGTATTTTATAATAACTTCTCTCTATAAACGCAATAAAAAAAAATATAAAAAATATAAATAAAAATAAAAAAATAAATACAAGCCAATTAAAATTAATTAATCTAACTTTTTCTAAAAAATTCAAAAAATTTAATGGAACAGTAGAAATTATTCCTAAAAATATTATTATAGAAACACCATTACCTATACCATATTTAGTTATTAAGTCACCCATCCACATTAAAAACATAGTTCCAGTCATTAAACTTAAAGAACACAATACATAAAATTTAAAACTATTATTTATAACTAAATTATCAAATATAGGTATATTAGGCAAACTAACAGATATCCCAATAGATTGTATAATAGCCAGTAATAAAGTTAAATATTTAGTGTATTTATTAATTTGCTTTTTTCCATTCTCTCCATCTTTTTTCATATCAGAGAAAAAAGGAGTTATAAAAGTAAGAAGTTGAATAACTATAGAAGAAGATATATATGGCATTATTCCTAATGAAAATATAGATGCTTTATATATAGCTCCTCCTGAAAACATATTTAACATATCTAAAAAATTACCATGATTTTTACTTAATATTTTAGATAAAACACTAATATCAATTCCAGGAATAGGTATTAATGATCCAATTCTAAAAATTATTATTGCAAATATAACAAATAAAATTCTGTTTTTTAGCTCATTTTCATTTCTACAAAAATTTTTATCAGAATATTCATCAATTTTTGAATTTAAATTTTTTATCATAATATAATATTTTACCTATTAATTTTACCGCCAGCTTTTTCAACAATATAAGATAATTTTTTAGTTAAATTTATTCCTTCAAATATTATAGATTTATTTATTTCACCAAAACCTATTATTTTTATATGTTTTATATTTTTATTAACAATAGAATTAGATTTTAACAAATTTAAATTTATAAATGTATGACATTTAATTAAATTAATTATTTTACAAAATTTTAATTCTTTAGTTAAAATTTTTTTTCTAGAGATAAATCCAAATTTAGGAGAACGTTTATATAAGGGAGTTTGACCTCCTTCAAAACCTATTTTTATAGAACATCCCTTTCTAGATTTTTGACCTTTATGCCCTCTGCCACTTGTTTTACCTAAGCCAGAACCTATACCTCTACCAACTCTTTTTTTTTTTTTAAAAAATCTGTTCGATTTTAATATAACTTTTAATAACATAATAATTATTATTCCTCTATTTTTAACATATAAGATATTTTTTTTATCATTCCTCTAATAGAATTAGTATTATTTAATTTTTTTTTACTACCAATTTTTTTTAATCCTAAAGATAACAAAGTACTTTTATGTTTAGGCAATATTCCTATAGAACTTTTTATTTGAACAATTTTTATATATTCATTATTCATAATTTATTTTTTTCCAATTATTTGATAAATACTTTTATTTCTTTTTTTAGCTACAGTATATATAGATTGCATATTTTTTAATCCATTTATTGTGGCTCTAACCACATTTATTGGATTAGTAGAACCATAAGTTTTAGCTAATACATTAAATATTCCGGAAACTTCAAAAACTGCTCTCATAGCCCCACCTGCTATTATTCCAGTTCCATCAGAAGCTGGTTTCATAAATATAGTAGAACTAGTATATGTTTCTTTTACAGAATATTGTAAAGTATTTTTATTTAAAAGAAAAGTTATCATATTTTTTCTAGCTTTTTCCATAGCTTTCTGTATAGCAGATGGAACTTCTCTAGATTTTCCATATCCAAACCCAACTTTTCCTTTTTTATCTCCAACCACAGTTAAAGCAGTAAAAGAAAACACTCTTCCTCCTTTAACAGTCTTAGAAACTCTATTTACAGAAATTAATTTTTCTTGCAATTCATTGTTTTTTTTGTTATCTATGTTTTTCATAAATATTACCTAAAATTTTAAACCAAATTTTCTAGCAGAATCTGCTAATTCTTTAATTCTTCCGTGATATTTAAAACCAGATCTATCGAATGAAACTTTTTTAATACCTTTTTTCAAAGAACGCAAAGCTATTTTTTTACCTATTAATTTAGCAAACTCTTTATTTCCAGTATAAATATTTTCTTCTTTAACTTTTTTTTCTAAAGTAGATGCAGATGCTAAAACTAAATTATTTTCTGAAATTATTTGAGCATATATATGACGAGAACTTCTATGTACAACTAATCTAATACTTTTTATTTTCTTGAACATTTTTCTAGTTTTCAAAAATCTTCTTATTCTAGATATTTTTTTTTTAAAAAAAATCATATTATTTCTTTTTAGCCTCTTTCCTGCGTATTATCTCATTTTCATAATGAATTCCTTTTCCTTTATATGGTTCAGGTTTTTTATATGAACGCAAAACTGCTGCAGACTGAAACACAAGTTGCTTATTTACTCCGCTCAATGTTATTTTAGTATTAGAATCACAATTAGCTTCTACTCCAATAGGTAAAGTATATTTTATTACATGAGAATATCCTAAAAATAAATTTACAACATTGTTTTTTAAAATAACTCTATAACCAACACCAGATAATACAAGAGTTTTAAAAAATTTATTTTTTACACCATATATCATAGAAAAAATTAAAGATCTGGCAGTACCAGCGTACATCCAAGAATTATAATACTTTTTATTACCATAAAAAGTTAATACATTTTTATTATATTCAACATTAACAAAATTATTTAAAACAAATTTTAATTTACCATATAATCCTTCTATATAAATATTTTTTTTTTTAAAAAAAATTTTAACATCTTTAGGAACTAAAATAGGTTTTTTAGCTATTCTAGACATATAATTTTCTCCATAAATTCTGTTTTTTTAAAAAAATATAAAAAATTAATAAACAATACAAATAATTTCTCCTCCTACTCCTAATTTTTTGGCTTCTAAATCAGTTAAAACTCCTTTAGAAGTTGATATAATAGAAATACCTAAACCGGAAATTACTTTAGGTAAATTATTTTTATTTCTATATACTCTTAAACTAGGCTTACTAATTTTTTTTATATTCTCTATTACTGGTTTACCATTAAAATATTTTAAAAATATTTTTATTTCATTTAAAATTTCATATTTTTCTATATATCCTTCTTTTTTTAAAACTTCTAGAATAGAAACTTTAAATTTAGAAAACTTTACAAATAAATATATTTTATTGGATAATTGACCATTTCTTATTCTAGTTAACATATCACTAATAGAATCTTGCATACTCATGTTTTTAATTATCACCCTATAATAAATTTTATAAATTAAATTTTACCAACTAGATTTTTTTAATCCAGGAATTTCTCCATTCATTGCAGCTTCTCTAAATTTCATTCTGCTTAATCCAAATTTTCTTAAAAAAGCGTGAGGTCTTCCAGTTATATAACATCTATTTCTTCTTCTGCACGGGCTAGAATCTCTTGGCAGTTTTTGCAATTTGAATATAGCATCTAACTTCTTATTTTTAGAAGATTTCAAATCAAATATAATTTTTTTTAATTTTTTTCTAACATTTAAAAATTTTTCACTTAATATTTTTCTTCTTAATTCTCTAGCTTTTATAGATTCTTTAGCCATATGTTTTCTCTAAAATTATTTTTTAAAAGGAAAATTTAAAGATTTAAATAATTCAAATGCATGATAATCAGAATTGGTGGTAGTAGTTATAGCAATATCTAATCCCCTGGTTTTATCTATTTTTTCATAATTTATTTCAGGAAAAATAATTTGTTCTTTTATACCTATATTATAGTTTCCCATTCCATCAAAAGATTTTTTACTAAATCCTCTAAAATCTCTTATTCTAGGAACTACAATATATATAAAACGATTAAGAAAATCCCACATTCTATTTTTTCTCAATGTTACTTTGCAACCAACAGGATAACCTTGTCTTATTTTAAAACCAGATATAGATTTTCTAGCATTAGTTATTATAGGTTTTTGTCCTGATATCATAGCCATATCATCAATTATATTTTTTAAATTTTTTTTATTATAATTACAATCTCCAGCACCAATATTTAAAGTTATTTTTTCTATCTTAGGAACTTGCATAATAGATTTATAATTTAGTTTTTTTATTAAATAATATATAATTTTTTTTTTATACAAACTTTTTAATTCTAACACCATTAATCTCCAAAATTAATATTACTAAGAATTATTTTATAATTTTTTTATTAGATTTAAAAAAACGTACTTTTTTACCATTTTTAAACTTAAAACCAACTCTATCAGACTTACCTGTATCTTTGTTAAATATTTTTAAGTTAGAAACTTCTATATAAGACTCTTTTTCTATAATACCACCTGGATAATTCTTTTCTGGAATAGATTTTTTGTGTTTTTTTACAACATTTATTCCACTAACAATTACTTTGTTAACAGATATAAATTTTTTTACTATTCCTTTTTTCCCCTTGCATTTACCTGATATAACAATTACTTCATCGTTTTTACGAATTTTTTTAGACATAAAATAACCTTTTTAAAGTACCTCTGGCGCTAAAGATATTATTTTCATAAATTTTTCTGTTCTTAGTTCTCTAGTTACAGGTCCAAAAATTCTGCTTCCTATAAGTGTTTCATTAGTATTATTTAATAAAACACAAGAATTTTTATCAAATCTAATTAATGAACCATCTAATCTTAATATTCCCTTTTTAGAACGAACAATAACAGCTTTTAAAACTTCTCCCTTTTTTACTTTACCATTTGAAACTGCTTCTTGTATAGCTACTTTCACAATATCTCCAATTCTAGCATATCTTCTTTTAGATCCGCCCAATACTTTTATGCACAATGCTATTTTAGCCCCAGAATTATCAGCAACATTTAACAATGTTTGTACTTGAATCATATTTTTTTAACCTTAAAATATATTATACTTTTATTTTTCTTTTTAAAATTTTTAATAAAATCCATGATTTACTTTTAGAAATAGGTTTACAATGAGAAATTTCTACTAAATCTCCTATAGTACATTTATTTTTTTCGTCATGCACTTTGATTTTAATATTTCTTCTAATAAATTTGCCATAAATTTTATGTTTTATAAAACGATCTATAGAGACAATACATGTCTTATTCATCTTATCACTAACTACAATTCCTTTAAGAGTTTTAATGTTTTTAATCACTTATTTTTAACCTTATTTATATTAATTAAATGTTTAACTCTGGCAATTTTTTTTCTACAAAGTTTTAATAAATGAGTCTGTGTTAATTTTCCTGAAAAAAACTGAATTTTTATATTAAAATATTCTTTTAATAAAACCATTAATTCACGATTATTAATATTATTTATATTTTTTATGTTATTCTTTGTTACCATATTATATCTCTATTTATAAAAATTGTTTTAACAGATAATTTTGCTGAAGCTAAAAAAAAAGCTCTTTTGGAAATTTCTTCTGATACCCCATCTACTTCATATAAAACTCTCCCTGGTTTTATAAGAGCAACCCAATATTCAACATTTCCTTTTCCTTTACCCATTCTCACTTCTAGTGGTTTTTGAGTAATAGGTTTATCTGGAAAAATTCTTATCCAAATTTTACCTTCTTTTTTAATTAATCTACTTATAACTTTCCTGGCAGATTCAATTTGTCTGGCTGTTATTCTTCCCCTGGTAATAGCTTTTAACCCAAATTTACCAAAACAAATGTTACTTCCAACTGAATTTCCTCTATTTTTACCTTTATGCATTTTCCTGAATTTAGTTTTTTTCGGCTGCAACATAAATTTGTAACTCCACTATTTTACTGTACGTTTTCTATATTGTTTTTTAACCTTATTTACAAGTTTTTCTAATTTTAACATAACATCTATATTACCCAAAATTTCACCTTTAAATATCCATACTTTTACACCAATAATTCCGTATGTAGTATGAGCTTTTGAAACACTATATTCAATATTAGCTCTTAAAGTATGCAATGGAACTCTTCCTTCTCTATACCATTCTCTTCTAGCAATTTCAGCGCCTCCTAATCTCCCACTAATTTCTATTTTTATTCCTTTTGCTCCATTTCTCATAGCATTTTGAACAGATCTTTTCATTACTCTTCTAAACATGACTCTTCTTTCTAACTGTAAACTAATGTTATTAGCCACTAATTTTGAGTCTATTTCTGGTTTTTTTATTTCTGATATATTTATTTGTACTGGAGCTTGTATCATATTAACAATTTGCAATCTTATTTTTTCTATATCTTCACCTTTCCTTCCAATAACTATACCAGGTCTAGAAGTAAATATAGTTATTCTAATACTTTTAGCAGGTCTTTCAATTACAACTTTAGATACAGAAGCTTTAGATAATTTTTTTAAAATAAATTTTCTAACTTCAAAATCACTTTTCAAATTATTAGCAAAATCTTTTTTATTAGCAAACCAAATAGAATCCCAATGTTTTATAATTCCTAATCTCATCCCATGAGGATTAACTTTTTGCCCCATTTTTGTATACCTCAAATTTTATTTTAATCAGATATTACTATTTTTATATGGCTAGTTCGCTTCAATATTCTATCAGCTCTACCTTTAGCTCTTGGCATCATTCTTTTCATAACAGGTCCCTCATCTACAAATATTTTAATAACTTTTAATTTATCTACATCTAATCCATAATTATGTTCTGCATTAGCTATCGCTGAATTTAATACTTTTATAACTAAATTAGAAGACTTTTTTCTATTAAATTGTAATATATTAATAGCAGAGGAAACTTTTTTCCCTAAAATTAAGTTAGAAACAATTCTAACTTTTTGAGCAGAGGAATTGGCTTTTTTATATACTGCATATACTTCCATAATAACCTCACACAAATTTTTATTTAGAATTATCAGTAGAAACATTTTTTTTAATTTTTTTATCTATGTTATGACCTCTATATGTTCTTGTTATAGAGAATTCTCCTAATTTATGACCAACCATTTCTTCAGTAATAAAAATAGGTATATGTTTTCTACCATTATAAACAGAAATTGTTAAACCTACCATATTAGGAAAAATAGTAGATCTTCTAGACCAAGTTTTTATAGGTTTATTATTTTTTAATTTTAATGATTCATTAACTTTTTTAAATAAACTTTCATCAATAAAAGGACCTTTTCTTAAAGATCTAGGCATATAAATTTTATCCTTATTTATTTTTTCTATGATTTACAATAAATTTTTGAGTTCTTTTGTTTCTTCTAGTCTTTTTACCTTTAGTTTGAAAACCCCAGGGACTTACAGGATGTTTACCAAAATTTTTACCTTCTCCACCTCCATGAGGATGATCTACTGGATTCATAGCTGTTCCTCTAACTGTAGGACGTACACCTAGCCATCTTTTAGCTCCTGCTTTACCAAACTTTTTTAACATATGTTTAGTATTTCCAACTTCTCCTATAGTTGCTCTACAATTATAATGTATTTTTCTTATTTCTCCTGAACATAATCTAATTAACACATATTTTTTTTCTTTAGATATCAATTGAGAATAACTGCCAGCGGATCTAGAAATTTGCGCTCCTTTGCCAGGTTTCATTTCTATATTATGTATATATTCTCCAGAAGGTATATTTCCTATTTTTAAAGAATTTCCAATTTTTATTTCAACATTTTCTCCAGATAATATAATATCACCTATTTTTATATTTTTAGGTTCTAAAATATAATTTTTAGTACCATCTTTATATAATACTAAAACTATATTAGCAGATCTATTTGGATCATATTCAATTCTTTTTACAATTGCTGGTATATTATCTTTATTTCTTTTAAAATCTATTATTCTATATTTTTGTTTATGACCTCTACCAATATGTCTAGTAGTAATTCTTCCTAAATTATTCCTACCTCCAGTTTTATTTTTTTTTTTTAACAAACTTTTTAATGGTTTTTTTTTATATAAATTTGAATTAATAATTTTTACTACATGTCTCCTACCAGGAGAAGTAGGTTTTAATCTTTTTATTATCATATTAAATTGTTAATCCTAAAATATTTTATTTATTAAAAATTTAGACTATGCCCTTTTTTTAAAGTTACATATGCTTTTTTCCAATTTTTTTTAAAACTATATTTATTTACATTTCCTTTTTTATTGTTTTTTCTTTTTCCTTTAACTATTAATGTATTTACGTTTAAAACTATTACTTTAAAAAATTTTTCTACTGAAATTTTTATTTCATTTTTTGTAGAATTTTTTAAAACTTTTATTACAAAAGTGTTATTTTTTTGAGAAGTCATAGAAGATTTTTCAGATACATGTAACCCTCTAAATATTTTAAAAATTTTTTCTTGAAATTTCATATAAGCTATTCTCTATCTTTTTAAACGCATTAACAGTAATTATTATTTTTTCATAAGAGACTAAAATTAAAGGATTAATAAATCTATTCTCTATTACATTAATTTGTTTAGTGTTTCTTGCTGCTAAAAAAACATTTTTATTAAAATTGTCTAATATTATTAATATTTTATTAAACTTAATAAATTTTAGTTTATTTATTAACAATTTAGTTTTAGGAAGTTCAATGTCAAATGTATTAAATATTAATAATTTATTTTTTCTAATAAGTTCAGAAAAAATACTTCTTATAGCAGATTTATACATTTTTTTATTTATTTTTTTAAAATAATTTTTTTTTTTATAAGCAAAAGTTACACCACCAGATCTCCATAGTGGGCTTCTAATAGATCCTACTCTAGCTCTACCAGTTCCTTTTTGTTTCCAAGGTTTTTTACCAGAGCCAGAAACTTCAGATTTAGACTTCTGAGATTTTGTTCCTTTTCTATTTCTAGACATATAAGAAACTAATACTTGATGTATTAATATTTTATTAAAAGATTTATTAAATAAAGCATCAGAAACATCAATAAAATTACTTTTATCATCTTTTAATACTAATTTCATATTAAAATTTTACCTCATTATTTTTACAGATGGCTTAATAATAACGTGACTATTAGATGAGCCCGGAATAGTCCCTTTCACAAATAGAATCTTTTTTTTATTATCTATATATACAATGTTTAAATTTTGTATAGTAATTTTTTTATTACCTAAATGACCTGACATTTTTTTTCCTTTAAAAACTCTACCAGGCGTTTGATTTTGACCAATTGATCCAGGAGCACGATGTGATAAAGAATTACCATGGCTAGAATCTTGTGATTTAAAATTCCATCTTTTTATAGTTCCAGAAAAACCTTTCCCTTTGGAAATACCAGTTATATCTACTTTTTTAATATCTTTTAAAATATTAATATTTAAAGATTGACCGGAAAAAAATTTGTCATTTTTATTTGTTCTAAATTCCCATAATCCCACCCCAGCTTCAACATTATATTTTATAAAATGCCCTTTTTCTGGTTTATTAATTTTATTGTTTTTTTTTTTTCCGACAGTAACTTGTATAGCACAATATTTATCTTTCTTTACATTTTTTACTTGTACTATTCTATTTTCAGAAATTTTTATTATAGTTACTGGAATAAAAATTCCTTCTTTAGAAAACATCATTGATGAACCAATTTTAGTCCCAACTAAACCAATCATATAAATACCTATAATAAAAACATTAATATATTTTAAATATCAAAAATTAATCTAAAATTATTTGAACATCTACTCCAGCTGCTAAATCTAATCTCATTAAAGCATCTACAGTCTTGTCTGTTGGCTCTACTATATCTATTAATCTTTTATGAGTACATATTTCATATTGATCTCGAGCATCTTTGTTTACATGAGGAGAAATTAATATAGTAAACTTTTCTTTTCTAGTAGGAAGAGGTATAGGACCTCTAACTTGAGCTCCAGTTCTTTTAGCTGTATTAACTATTTCTTCAGTAGATTGATCTATTAATCTATGATCAAAAGCTTTTAAACGAATTCTTATTCTTTGATTGTTCATAATTTTTTAATAAATCACCCCAAATACATATTTTAAAAAAAAAATATTATTTATGTCAAAATTTTTTATAAAAAATTGTTAAAATATTTGTATAAAATTTATTTTATATAAAAAGTTTGAAAATGTATGAAAAAAAATAAATTTAAAAAAATTTTAAAATCATAAAAATATTTTAAAATTTATATAAATTATATCAAATATATATATTAAAAACTAGCAAAAAACTAATAACATAGAAAAAGAGGTAACTCCTCTTTTTCTAAAAAAGTTTTTAATTAACAATTTCTGAAACTACCCCTGCGCCTACAGTTTTGCCTCCTTCTCTTATAGCAAATCTTAATCCTTTAGTCATAGCTATTGGATATATTAAAGTAACTGTTAATTCTATATTATCACCAGGCATAACCATTTCTACAGATTTTGGTAATTCTATCAAACCAGTCACATCAGTAGTTCTAAAATAAAACTGAGGTCTATATCCTTTAAAAAACGCAGTATGTCTTCCACCTTCTTCTTTAGATAAAATATAAACTTTAGACCTAAATTTTTTATGAGGAGTTATACTACCAGGTTTTGATAAAACCTGCCCTCTTTCTATTTCATCCCTTTTAGTTCCTCTAAGTAAAATCCCTACATTTTCCCCGGCTCTTCCTTCATCTAATAGCTTTCTAAACATTTCAACACCTGTACATATAGTTTTAACAGTAGGTTTTATTCCTACTATTTCTACTTCTTCCCCTACTTTTACAATTCCTTTTTCTACTCTACCAGTTACAACTGTTCCTCTTCCAGAAATAGAAAAAACATCTTCTATAGGTAATAAAAATGATTCATTAATAGATCTTTTAGGTTCAGGTATATATGTATCTAACAAGTTAGAAAGCTCTAATATTTTATCTTCCCATTTTTTATCATTTTCTATAGCTTTTAAAGCTGATCCTCTTACAATAGGAGTGTTATTACCAGGAAAATCATACTCTGTCAGCAAATCTCTAACTTCCATTTCTACTAATTCTAAAAGTTCTTCATCTTCTACCATGTCGCATTTATTTAAAAATACTATTATATATGGGACTCCTACTTGCCTAGCAAGCAATATATGCTCTCTAGTTTGAGGCATAGGACCATCAGTAGCTGCAACTACTAAAATAGCTCCATCCATTTGAGCAGCTCCTGTTATCATATTTTTAATATAATCAGCATGACCTGGACAATCTACATGCGCATAATGTCTTTTAGAAGTGTCATATTCTACATGAGAAGTATTAATTGTTATACCTCTAGCTTTTTCTTCTGGAGCGTTATCTATTTGATTAAATGCTTTAGCAGATCCACCATATTTTTTAGCTAATACAGTTGTAATAGCTGAAGTTAACGTTGTTTTACCATGATCCACATGACCTATAGTGCCAACATTTACATGTGGTTTAATTCTATCAAATTTTTTTTTAGACATTTTGTATACTCTAATTTATTTATATAATAAAATTATAATTTTAAAAATAATATTTTTTAAAACACTATTTTTTATTTTCTAAAATCTTAGATATAACATTTTCAGGAGCTTTAAAATATTTTAAAAATTCCATTGAATACATAGCTCTACCTTGAGTCTTAGATCTTAAATCAGTAGCATAACCAAACATTTCAGATAAAGGGACTTTAGATGTTATAATTCTACTGTTTAAATTATTATCTAATTTTTCTATTATCCCTCTTCTTTTATTCAAATCCCCAATTACATCACCCATATACTCTTCAGGAGTATCTATTTCTACTTTCATAATAGGTTCCAACAAAATAGGAGAGGCATTTTTAAAAGCATTTTTAAAAGCAATAGAAGCGGCTAATTTAAATGCTAACTCTGAAGAATCTACATCATGATAAGACCCAAAATGTAATCTTACTACTATATTAACAACAGGATAACCAGCCAAAGGTCCAGAGTTTAATTGTTCTTGTATACCTTTATCTATAGCAGATATATATTCTGTTGGAATAACCCCGCCTTTAATATTATTAATAAATTCATAATTTTTTGTACTATCTTCAGATGGAAACATATCTATTACTACATGACCATATTGCCCTCTTCCTCCAGATTGTTTTATATATTTTCCTTCTATATCATATATTTTATTTGTAATAGTTTCTCTATATGCAACTCTAGGTTTTCCTATATTAGCTGATATGTTAAACTCTCTTTTCATTCTGTCTATAATGATTTCTAAATGTAATTCACCCATGCCGGAAATTATAGTTTGATTTGATTCATGATCTATACAAACTTTAAAAGAAGGATCTTCTTTAGCTAATCTAGATAAAGCCATTCCCATTTTTTCTTGATCAGATTTAGTTTTTGGCTCTACTGCTATTGATATAACTGGATCAGGAAATTCTATTTTTTCTAAAATTATTGATTTATTAGGATCACATAGAGTATCTCCAGTAGTAACATTTTTTAATCCAATAGCTGCAGCTATATCACCAGATCTAACTTCATTTATTTCTTCTCTTCTGTTAGCATGCATTTGCACTATTCTTCCAAGTCTTTCTTTTTGTAACTTAGTAGAATTTAAAACTATATCTCCTGTACGAACTACACCAGAATATACTCTAAAAAAAGTTAAACTCCCTACAAAAGGATCAGTAGAAATTTTAAAAGCTAATGCTGAAAAATAATCATTATCATAATTTTTTTTTATATTATAATTATTTTTTTTATAATTTTTATCAATCTTTTTTTCTTTATTTAAAATTACATCATATGGAGAAGGTAAAAAATCTATAATAGCATCTAATAAAGTTTGAACTCCTTTGTTTTTAAATGATGATCCGCATGTTATAATTAAAATTTCATTTTTTAATGATCTTTTTCTTAAACTAATTTTTAATTCATTTTCAGAAAAATTTTTTCCAGACAAATATTTTTCCATAAATTCATCATTATATTCAGCTGCAGATTCAAGTAAATTATTCCTCCATTTCATAGAAACACTAAACAAATCTTTAGGAATTTCAGAGCATGTGAATTCTATTCCTTTATCTGAAGCATTCCAAATTATAGATTTCATTTTTATTAAATCTATTACACCTTCAAATTTTTCTTCTGAACCTATTGGAATTTGTATTGGAACTATATTTATATTAAATCTATTTTTTATTTGATTAATAACTTTAAAAAAATTAGCTCCAACTCTATCCATTTTATTTATAAAAGCTATTCTTGGTACATTATATTTATTAGACTGCTTCCATACAGTCTCAGATTGAGGTTGTACACCACCAACAGCACAGTATATCATTACTACTCCATCTAAAATTCTCATAGACCTTTCAACTTCTACAGTAAAATCTACATGCCCAGGAGTATCAATTATATTAATTCTATGTGAATTAAATTGTTTATACATTCCAGACCAAAAAGTAGTAGTAGCTGCTGATGTTATAGTAATTCCTCTTTCTTGTTCTTGTTCCATCCAATCCATGGTAGCATTACCATCATGTACTTCACCAATTTTATGATTCACTCCAGTATAAAACAAAATTCTTTCTGTTGTAGTTGTTTTACCTGCATCTATATGAGCACTAATACCTATATTTCTATAATGCGAAATTTCAGTTTTACGAGACATATTATTTTATAATCTCATTGTTTTTTTTAAAAAAAAATATTTAAAAAATATTAAATAAAAATTTTATATTTTTACTACCATCTATAATGAGCAAAAGCTTTATTAGCTTCAGCCATTTTATGAACTTCTTCTTTTTTTTTTACAGCTTCACCGCGTTTTCTAATAGCATCATATAATTCATTAAACAATCGTAATGACATATTTTTATCTTTTCTTTTTCTGGCTGATAATATTATCCATCTCATAGCCAAAGTGCTTCTTCTATTAGGTCTAACTTCTATAGGAACTTGATATGTAGAACCACCTACTCTTCGAGACTTTACTTCAACTATTGGTTTAACATTTTTTAAAGCTTCTTCAAAAGAATCTAATTCATTTAACTTTGTTTTATTAGATAAATTTTTTAAAGCATTATAAACAATTGTCTCAGCAATAGATTTTTTACCATCTATCATAAGTATGTTAATAAATTTAGCTAATAATTCAGACACAAATTTTGGATCTGGTAAAATTTTTCTATTTCCAATTATCCTTCTTCTAGGCATAAATGTCTCATTTTTAAAAAGATTGAAAAGTTTTAAATTTTAATAAATTTGCTTATAATATTAAGATTTTATTTTTTTTGTACCATATTTTGAACGACTTTTTTTTCTATCTTTAACTCCAGCGCAATCCAATGATCCTCTTACAACATGATAACGAACACCTGGCAAATCTTTAACTCTACCTCCTCTTATTAAAATAACTGAATGCTCCTGTAAATTATGACCCTCACCTCCTATATATGCTGTCACTTCGAAACCATTAGTTAATTTTACTCTACAAACTTTTCTAAGAGCAGAATTGGGTTTTTTAGGAGTTGTAGTATACACTTTAGTACATACTCCTCTTTTTTGTGGGCATTTTCCTAAAGCTGGAACATGATTCTTAGAAAATTTTCTTTTTCTAGCATTTCTTACTAATTGATTTATTGTTGTCATATAAAATCTTTTCTCATAAAAATTTTTGTGAAAATAATCTTAAAAATAATAAAATATATGTGCTATTTTAAATATAGTCATAAATTTTACCATTTTATTTGAGTTTTATTTTTTATTGTTAAATCCACAAAATCTGAATAATTAATTAAAGAAAAATTTTTAGAAGTTTTTAATATTAATCCTCTAGCAATTAAATCTTCTTCTAACACATACAAATTTTTAGAACAATTGACTATTTTATTTAAAAAAATATTATTTTTTATAGAAATAATAACACCATCTTGAATTGCAATAAAATAATCTTTTTTTTTTATAAAATTAAACAACATCTTTGAATCAATAAAAAAAGGAGAATTCATCAAAATATGTAACATATATACCTTATTTCAACAATTAATAATAAAATCAAATAAACTTAATTTTTTTATAAAATCCTTTTTTTTTAAAAATGTTGGTTTTACTAAAAAGTTTTCATTAATTTTTATTCCTCTTTCCTTTAAAGAATCTTTATAAAAATAAATATTAGACATTTTATAAATTTCTAAAATAGAGAAGGATTTAGAATAATTAAAAGAAAAAATTTTATTAGATTTTTGATTACTAATAACCTGCAAGATTCCATCTCCTAAAAAAAATATTCCTACATTTTTTATAATCAATGATACAGACAAAGCCATATCTAAACATTCTTTGCAAGAAACACTTCCATATGGAGATTTAGAAAATAAAAAAGCTATATTTTTCATATTTTATTGCATAATTTAAATTAATATAAAAAAAATTAAAATTGTATTATCCTATCAGATTTAATAATAATTTTAGATAACTCTACAAAACCAATTGGTTCAAATTGCATATCAAGATTACCAAAAGGAATTTTTTTTTTTAAAGCAAAATTATTAGTTATAACCCCTCTGTTTAAACAAGAATTCATACATACTTTTAATTTTACATTAAATTTTATAGACAATTTTTTCCAAAATTTTAACAAATTAATTTCATTAAAACTAGGAAAATTCATAATATTAGAATTATATATTCCATCAGAATAAAAAAATATACTTTTAATAGTATGTCCTTTTTTTAACAAATTTTTAGAAAACAAAAAAGCACTAATAGAATTTTGTGTACCATAACAAGGCCCTGTAACTAATATTGTAAATTTCATAATTTTTTTAAAGTACTATATAAATAATATTATTTAAATTTAATAATAAACATTATTAATTTTAATAAAAATATTTTTTATAATATTTATTAATAATATTAAACTAATATTTAATAATATAACATAATGTAAATATGTATATTTTAAATATATAAATAATAATTTTAAAATATAATATTAAATTCCAAAAAAAAGTTATAAAAATGATAATTTATTATTAATTATTTTAATCATTTTTTTAGCTATTTTAGAAGCTTGAATAGAACCTTTATTAGATATATAAATTAAATAATTTTCTCTATTCCTAAAATAAAAAAAATTTTTTTGTATTTCATGTAACTCTTTATAAATAACATGAGATAATTTATTTTTAAAATCAGAATAAGTATAATTCATAAAAATTTTTTCTGATTCTAAAATAGTTTTATCACTTAATATAGAAAATATATTTAATAAATTAGAAATACCTGGCTTACTTTTTTTGTCATAAATTATTTTAGGTGGATTATCTGAGTCTGTGGTAGAAGATTGTATTTTTTTAAAAATATCTACTTTTTTATCTAATAGGAAAATACTATTTTTAATATTACTATCAGATTTAGACATTTTTTTTTTAGGATCTAATAAAGACATTATTTTAGATCCTTGCTTAAAAATTAAATTTTTAGGCACATTAAAAATTTTACCAAATATTTTATTTAATCTTCTAGCTATTTTCCTAGTTAATTCTAAATGTTGAAATTGATCATTACCAATAGATACATAACTACTATTATATAATAATATATCGGAAGACATCAAAATAGGATAATTTAACAATCCCATATTTATAACTTTCTTATTTTTAGATTTATTTTTAAATTGAGTCATTCTAGATAATTCACCAAAATAAGAAAAACAATTTAATATCCAATTCATATAACAATGTTCTTTTACACTAGATTGCACAAAAATTATACTTTTGTTTGGATCTATACCGCAAGCTAGATAAAATGCTAAAATATCTAAAGTCTTTTTTTTCAAATTATAATTATTATTAAAATTAGTAATAGAATGTAAATCAGCCACACAAAACATACAATTATAATTGTTTTGCATAAACTTCCAATGTTTTAAAACACTTAAATAATTAGCTAATGTCAACAAACCTGTAGGCTGAACAGCGCTAAACAATATTTTTTTTTTGTATTTAAATTTTTTCATAAATATAAAATATTTTTAAAATATAAAAAAAAATAAAAATTTTAAATTAAAATATAATTTATTTTTTTTTATTATTATAATTATTTATTATTTTTCTTATATTATATATAGTTTTTTTATAATTTTTAGAACTAAATATTTCAGAACCGATTACAAAAGAATTAGCCCCAGCATTTAATATATTAATTATATTATCTTTTTTAATTCCTCCATCTACTTCTAATATTATGTTTAATTTTTTTTTGTCTATTAATTTTCTTATTTTTTCAATTTTTTTTAAAACATAATCTAAAAATTTTTGTTTTCCAAATCCTGGATTTACAGACATTACAAGTATTAAATCTAATTTATTAATAGTATAATCTAAATGATGTAATGAAGTAGAAGGATTTATAGCTAATCCAGCTTTACAACCAAAACTTTTTATTAAAGATATAGTTTTATCTATATGATTAGTAGATTCAGGATGAAAAGTAATAAATTTAGCATTATTATTTGCAAAAGATGGTATTAAACTATCAACTTTTTCAGTCATTAAATGAATATCAGCATTAAATTTAATATTACTATTTTTTAAAGATTCTAATATTAAAGGCCCAAACGTCAAATTAGATACATAATGATTATCCATAATATCAAAATGAATAAAATCAGCGCCTGAATTTAACACACATTCTATTTCATCTTTTAAACATGCAAAATTTGCTGATAAAATTGAAGGAACAATAAAAAATTTTTTCATAAAATTATATAGAACATTTTAAATGTTAAAATTAGTTAGAAAAATATTTATTAAAAAAATTACTTAACAATTTTTTATTTACATCATTTAATAAAATACATTTACCAATTTTTTCTGGAATAACTAATACTATTTTATTATTAGATACATTTTTTTTATCTCTAGACATATGCTTATAGTAATCAGAAAATTTCATTCTTTTAGGACCTAAAACCGGTAATTCTATTGATTTAAATAAATTAATTATTTCTCTTAATTGTTTTTTTTTAATTTTCCCTAAGTATTTAGATAAAAAAGAAGACATAACTATACCTGCAGAAACAGACTCTCCATGCAACCAATTATGTTTAGTAAATATCTCAATTGCATGACCAAAAGTATGACCTAAATTTAATATCATTCTTATACTATGTTCCTTTTCATCCTTACATATAATATTTTTTTTAAAATTACAACACTTATAAATACAATAAGACAATATATTTTTATTAAAACATAATATTTTCTTTAAATTTTCTTTTATCCAAAAAAAGAAATTTTTATCAAAAAGAATTGCATATTTTATAACTTCAGATAAACCAGAAGAAAATTCTTTTATAGATAAAGTTTTTAAAAAATTAATGTCTATTAATACACATTCAGGTTGATGAAAAGTTCCTATAACATTTTTAACTAAATTATTATTTACACCTGTTTTACCTCCTATTGACGCATCTACCTGAGATAACAAAGTAGTTGGAATATTTATATATTTTATTCCTCTTTTGTAAATAGAGGCTGCGAAACCAGTAATATCTCCTATAACTCCACCACCAAAAGCTATTAATGTAACATCTCTACCGCAATTCATTTTAATTAAATAATTTATAATAGTTTCTATTGTATTTAATGTTTTATAAACTTCTCCATCAGGTAAAACAATTTTTTTAAAAAAAATTTTTAATTTTTCAAAATTTTTTATAATATCTTTATTATAAATGTTAAATAATGTTGAATTAGTTATTAATACAACTTTTTTATAAGATTTTATTATAGAAATAATATTTTTATCATTAAATATATTATTTCCTATTTTTATAAAATATTTTGTTTTCTTTAATTTTATATATAATGTTTTCACAAAAAAAATACCTTAAAATTTTTATATAAAATATAAATTTATTATAAAAAATTATTATTTTTAAATTTTTTAAAAATATATGATGCTATAGACTTAGCGCTATTAAGATCTGTATCTACAGTTAAATCAGATATATTATTATATAAATGATTTCTTTCTTTAGCTAAATTTTCTAAAATAGTTTTATTAGATAATTCTTTGTTATTAAGTAACGGTCTATTTTTATCTCTTTTCGTCCTTATTAATTGCTTCTCTATAGTAGTTTTTAAATATATCACAGTACCTCTAGAAGACAACATATTCCTAATTTTTTCTGATACGATAGATCCTCCGCCAGTAGCTAAAACTATTCCATTTTTTTTAGTTAATTCATCAATAATTTTACTTTCCCTATTTCTAAAACCAATTTCACCTTCAACATCAAAAACCCATGCTATATCTGCGCCTGTTCTATTTTCTATTTCTTTATCTGAATCATAAAAATCCATATTTAATTTTTGAGCTAAATACTTACCAATAGTGCTTTTACCAGCACCCATAGGACCTATTAAAAAAATATTTCTTTTTTCTGCCATAATTTTATTTTATAAAAAACAAATTAATTTAATAATAGTTAATAAAATTTTATATAACTAATCAATTTAATTAAAAAAAATAAATATTATTAAATAATAGTAAAATAATATAATTATATTATAATTATAACAATTAAACTATTTTTTTTTAAATTTTATAAAAAATAAATAATTTAAAAAAAATAATAAAATTATAAATAATATTATGTATTTTTTTTATCATATAAACGTAAAAATTTAATATAATTAAATTTATATAAATTATTAAAAAATAAGACTTTAATTTATATTAATATTATATTATAATAATATATATTAAATGTATAATTTATTATACAATTTTAAAAAATATAAAATTTTTATTTTAAATAATATTGGTGAGATGCCTGAGAGGATTAAAGGGCACGCCTGGAAAGCGTGTATGTGAGTTTTCTTGCATCAAGGGTTCGAATCCCTTTCTCACCTAAATACATTTTAAATATTTAGTAAACTGTATTAAAATATAATATATATATTTTTTCTATATAAAAATTATAAATTTTACTATATAAAAAATATAATATTAAATTTTAATAATATGAATGATTTCCATGAACATGTTTCGTAATATCTTTTATACCTTTTATTTCTGGAAATTTCTTTATTAATTTTTTTTCAATAAAATTTTTCAAAGTTATATTTGACATAGAGCAACCGTTGCAACCACCTAAAAATTTTAAAAATACATACTTTTTTAAATCAATTTTTATAAATAATATACTTCCACCATGAATAGATAAATTAGGATTAATTTCATTATCTATCCAAAATTTTATTTTTTCTTCAATATTAAAATTATTATAATCTTTTTTAGAACACATATTAGGAACATTAAGAACTAATTTAGAAGACATATTTTCAATTTTTAAATCTATATTAGAATTTTTTAAATAAATATAATCATTTTTATCTACATAAACTGAAAATCCATCAAAATTAAAGACTAAATCATTTTTATTAACATCTTTTATATTGCAATATAAAATCCCAAATTTTACTTTATAAGTGCCTAAATTTTTAGCAAAAATTCTAATTTGCGTGTTTTTTTTTTTAACAATAGTTTTTTTAAATATTTTTCTGCTTTTTTAAATATAGTTACCATAAAAATTTCCAAAATATTTTTTTTTTTATATTATACTTATATATTATAAATATCTCAATCATTTTATTTAAAATAAATGATTTGTTTAAAAATTAGAACAACATAAAAAAATCGAATTCTAATTTTTAAACTAAAAACATTAAAATGGAATATCATCGTCAAATTCTGCTTCACTATTTTCATTTTCTAAAATATCTTTTTTAGAATAAACTTTTTTTTCATCTATTTTTTTATTAAAATTATTTTTTATTATAGACTTATCTTTTTCAATATTATCATTATCTTTATTATTAAAATTAGATGAAACTGCAGAATTACTATTTCTGTTACCCAACATTTGCATGGTTCCACCAATATTAACTACTACTTCTGTTGTATAACGATCTATATTATTTTGATCTTGCCATTTTCTTGTTTGCAATGATCCTTCTATATAAACTTGAGACCCTTTTCTTAAATATTCTCTAGCAATTTCAGCTAATTTATTAAATAATACAATTTTATGCCATTCTGTTTTTTCTCTAATTTCACCAGTATTTTTATCTTTCCATGTCTCAGAAGTTGCTATATTCATATTTGCTACAGCTATACCATTAGTCATATATCTTACTTCAGGATCTTGGCCTAAATTACCTATTAATATTACTTTATTAACTCCTTTACTAGCCATAATTGCTCCTAAAAAAAAATTAAAAGTATTTTTTATTTAATTATATATTAACATGAAAATTTTTAATTATAAAAAATATTTAAAAATTATATTAAAAAATATAAAATATGTTGTTAATATTTTATCTAAATTAATATAAGATTAAATTTTTTTTAACAAGTATTACTTTTACGAAAATAAATTTTTATGAAAAAAAAAAAAAATATATATAAATTTTGTGTAGCACCTATGTTTAGGTATACAGATGAACACTGCAGAAAGATATATAGAATAATGAGTAAAAAAACACTTTTATTTACAGAAATGATACATGTAAGAAATATATTATATGATTATAAAAATAAAATAATATTAAACAAAAAAAAAGAAAATCCTATAGCTATCCAAATAGCTGGATCAAACTCATTAGAAACAGCAAAATGTGCGGAAATAATATATAAAAAAAAATATAAATATATAAATTTAAATATAGGATGCCCATCAATAAAAGCTCAAAAAGGAAATTTTGGAATTATATTAATGAAAAAACCTAAAACTATAATAAACTTAATAAATTCAATAAAAGACAATACTCCTATGGAAGTAAGTATAAAAACTAGAATAGGAATAGATAAAAATGATAATTATAATTTTTTAAGTGACTTTATAAATGATATATATATAAATAGCAACTGTAAAATATTTATATTACATGCAAGAAGCGCGATATTAAACAATTTTAGTACTAAAAAAAATTTAAAAATACCAAAAATAAATTATAAAATAGTATATAAAATAAAAAAACAATTTCCTAAATTAAAAATAATATTAAATGGAGAAATTAAATCAATAAAAGAATCACTAATACATTTAAAAAAAGTAGATGGAGTTATGCTGGGAAGAAACATATATAAAAATCCAATGATGCTAAATTATGTAGATAAAAATATTTATAATATAAAAAATAAATATAGCTTTAAAAAAAAACTAAAAAAAATTTTTAAATATATAAATAAAAAAGTCAAAGAAAATATACAAATGTATAAAATTACTAGACATATATTAGAAATTTTCAAAGGAAATAAAGGATCTACAATTTGGAAAAAATTAATATTAGAAAATGCAAAAAAAAAAATTAATATAGAAAAAATTTTTAAAATATATAAAAAAAATAATTAATAAAATAAAATAAAAAAACATGAAATGTTTAAATTAAAAAAAAATATATAATAAAATTGATAAAAATTATATATTTATATATAAAATGAAAATAAAAATAAAAAATTTTTAAAATGGAAAAAAACAAAAAAAATTTTAAAAAATATAATGTATATAAAAAGTATAATATTAAAATTCCACCACACTCTATAGAAGCAGAGCAATCTATATTGGGTGGATTAATGTTAGATAATGAAAAATGGGAAACAGTATCAGAAATAATAGTTGAGCAAGATTTTTTTAGTAATCAACATAGAATTATATTTAAAGAAATGAAGCAATTATTAGAATCAGAATATCCTATTGATTTAATAACATTGTCAGAATCTTTAGAGCAAAAAGGAAAATTAGAAATAGTCGGAAGATTTTCTTATTTAGCGGAACTATCTAAAAATACACCTAGTACAGCAAACATAAAAGCATATGCAGATATAGTAAGAGAAAGATCTATAATAAGAGAAATAATATTAGTAGCAAATAAAATTTTATATGCTGGATACAATACAAAAGGACGAAGTAGTGAAGAACTATTAGATTACGCGGAATCTAACGTATTTAAAATTACCGAAAAAAGATCCAGAAAAAACTCTGGGCCAAAAAATATAGAAGAAATATTAGATTCTACAATATATAATATAGAAAAATTAATTAAATCTCCAATAAACGATTTAACTGGTATAAATACTGGTTATCAAGATTTAAATAAAAAAACATCTGGATTACAAAAATCTGAATTAATAATAATAGCAGCTAGACCTTCTATGGGAAAAACAACTTTTGCTATGAATATATGTGAAAATATAGCAATGATTTATAAAAAACCAGTATTAATATTTAGTTTAGAAATGCCTATAGAACAAATCATGATAAGAATTTTATCATCATTATCCAGAGTAAATCAAAATAAAATAAGAACAGGTAAGTTAAATGATGAAGACTGGGCAAGAATATCTAGTACTATAAATATATTATTAAAAAAAAAAAACATATATATAGACGATTCTTCTTCTTTAACAACAACAGAAATAAGATCTAGATCTAGAAAAATATATAGAGAAAATAAAGGTATTAGTTTAATAATGATAGATTATTTACAATTAATGAAAATACCATCTCTAAAAGAAAATAGAACATTAGAAATAGCAGAAATATCTAGATCATTAAAATCTTTAGCAAAAGAATTGCAAGTTCCAATAATAGCTCTATCTCAATTAAACAGATCATTAGAGCAAAGAGCTGACAAAAGACCATTAAACTCAGATTTAAGAGAATCAGGTTCTTTAGAACAAGATGCAGACTTAATAATGTTTATATATAGAGATGAAGTATATCATGAAAATAGTGATTTAAAAGGAATAGCCGAAATAATAATAGGAAAGCAAAGAAATGGACCAATAGGAACAATAAGACTAACTTTTAATGGACATTGGTCAAGATTTGACAATTATTCAGGAATTAAATATAAATAAAATTAAAAATAAAAAGCATTACAATACTTATTAATTTTAAAAAAATAATAAAAAAAATTTTATATAATTAAAAGTATAGTATAAATTTAAAAAAAATGGTGAAAGAATGAAAATAAAATTAGGAGTAGTAATGGATCCTATAGAAAATATTGATATAAAAAAAGACTCTACATTTTCTATATTATTAGAATCACAAAAGAGAAATTATAAAATTTATTATATGGAAATAAAAGACTTATATATATATTTAAACAAAGCTTATGCAGATACGAAAATAATAAAAATAACAGAAAACAAAAATATGTGGTTTGATGTAATAAAAAAAAAAAAAATATTGTTATCTAAATTAAATATAATATTTATGAGAAAAGACCCACCAGTAAACATGGAATTTATTTATTCTACATATATTTTAGAATTTGCGGAAAAGATGGGAACAATAATAATTAATAAACCAAGTAGTTTAAGAAACTTTAATGAAAAACTATTTAGTATATTATTTAGCAAATTTATACCAAAAACATTAGTAACTAGAAAAAAGAAAAAAATAAAAAAATTTATAAAAAAAAACAAAGACATAATTATAAAACCATTAAACGGAATGGGTGGAAAATCAATATTTAGAATAAAAAGAGAAGATCTAAATGCATCTGTAATAATAGAAACAATAACAAAAAATGAATCAAAATATTGTATATCACAAAAATATATAAAAGATATAATAAATGGTGATAAAAGAATAATAATAATAGATGGAAATCCTATAGAATGGTGCGTTTCTAGAATGCCTAAAAAAGATGAGTATAGAGGAAATTTAGCAATTGGAGGAACAGCTAAACTAGAAAAAATTAATAAAAGAAATTTAAGGATTTCAAAAAAAATAGGAAAATTTTTAAAAAAAAATGGAATATTACTAGCTGGAATAGATATAATAGGAGGAAAATTAATAGAAATAAATATTACTAGTCCAACTTGTATACGAGAAATTGAAAATTTTTATTCTATTTCTATTTCATCTATTTTATTAGATAAAATAGAAAAAATTTTAAAAAAAAATAAATTATAAATAAAATTAATATGGACTTAAAAATGAAATTAATTTTACAAAACCATTTCTTAATAGCTATGCCTGGAATAGAAGATCCATTTTTTAAAAAATCTGTTATATATATATGTAAACATGATTCTAATGGTACTATGGGTATAATAATAAATAAACCAATAGAAAACTTAAAAATAAAAGATATATTGAAAAAATTAAAAATAAAAGATTTTAAAAAAAAAAACAAAGAAATAAATAAACCGGTAATTCTAGGTGGCCCTCAATCTGGAGATAGAGGATTTATATTACATTCTTCAAAAAAAAAATTTTCAACTAGTATAAAAGTATCTAAAAATATGTTAATTACAACTTCTAGAGATATTTTAGAATCTATAGAATCTTTAGAAGATCCTGAAAATATTTTAGTAGCATTAGGTTATTGTTCTTGGAAAAAAAATCAATTAGAAAATGAACTATTAGAAAACACTTGGATTATAACTCCAGCTAGCAATTATATATTATTTAAAGTTCCTATGAAAAATAGATGGACTGAAGCTGCTAAAACATTAGGAATAGACACAAAAAAAATAACAATGAATTTTGGGAATGCATAAAAAATGAATTATATATCTTTTGATTATGGTACTAAAAATATAGGATTAGCAATAGGACAAAAAATAACAAATACAGGAAATATGCTTCCATCTATAAAAATTAAAAATGGAATTATAAATTGGAAAAAAATAAAAAAAATAATAAAATATTGGAATCCTAAATCTATAGTAATAGGATTACCATTGAATATGAATGGAACTGAACAGAATTTTACTGTTAAAACAAAAAATTTTGCTATTAACATAAAAAAAAAATTTAACATACCTGTTTATATGCATGATGAAAGATTAACTACAGTAGAAGCTAAAAATATTTTATTTAGAAAAAAAGGAAAAAAAAATTTAACTAAAGACAAAATAAACTCTATGTCTGCTTTAATTATTTTAGAAAGTTGGATGTCTAAAAACTAAATTTTAAAAAAAATAAAATGTATAAAAAAAATATAGTTAAAGAAATACCTATAAGTTTATATATTCATATACCATGGTGTATAAGAAGATGCCCGTACTGCGATTTTAACATATTTATATTTAAACGAAAAAAAAAATATATAAATAAATATATAAAAAATTTACATAATGATTTAAAACAAGATATAAAATTAATAAATAATAGAAAAATTTGTAGCATATTTATAGGAGGAGGAACTCCAACATTATTAAATCATAAAGAAATTTTTATTTTATTAAAAAAAATAAAAAAAATAATAAAATTTTCTAAAAATATAGAAATAACTATTGAAATGGATCCTAAAACATTAATAAAAAATGAAATAAAAATTTATTATAAATTAGGTATAAATAGAATATCATTAGGAATCCAAACTTTTAATAATAAAAAATTATTTTTTTTGAAAAGAATGTATAACTCTAACCAAGCAATAAAGACTATAAAAATTTGTAAAAAAAATAAAAAAATTAAAATTAATATAGACATAATTCATAGTTTACCTAAGCAAACATTATATGAAGCATTAGTAGATATAAAAAAAACTGTAAAATTAAATCCTAATCATATTTCCTGGTATAAATTAAATATAGAAAAAAATACATATTTTTATAAAAAAAAAATAAAAAATACCAAAGAAAATATATTTTTAAACATATTAAAATTTGGAAACATAATATTAAAAAAACACGGATTTAAACAATATGAAATATCTTCATATTCTAAAAAAAAATGCATATCTAAACATAATTTAAATTACTGGAATTATGGAGACTATTTAGGAATAGGATGCGGCTCTCACAGTAAAATAACTAAAAAAAATGGAAGCATAATAAGAATTATTAAGCAAAAAAATATAAAAAAATATAATTTAAAAAAATATATATATAAAATAAAAATTTTAAAAAAAAAAGAAATAATTTTAGAATTTTTTATGAATAATTTTAGATTATTTAAACCAATATTTAAAAGTGATTTTTTTAAATATACTAATATACACTCTAAAGAAATAAATAAAAAAATAAAAATAGCCATCAATAATGGATATATTAAAGAAAACAAAAAAACATGGGAAACTACAAAAAAAGGAAAAAATTTTTTAAATGATTTATTAGAAATATTTATATAATTTAAGTTTTAATATATATTAAATTATATATAGACTTTTTAACATTTTTAGCTTTTTTTTCATATTTCGTATAACAAAATAAATTTTTATTAATAAATTTGTTGTTAGAAATAAAAAAAAACTTTTTAAAACCACCTATAATTTTTATATTTTTTTTAACATTTTTATAATAATCTTTAGAATCAGTTATAATGTGTAATATTCCATCTTTTAATAATTTTTCTCTTAATAAAAATAAAAAAAATAAATTTATTAATCTTCTTTTTTTATGTTTCTTCTTTTCCCATGGATCTGGAAAAAAAATTTGTATTTTAAATATAGAATTATTTAATATCATATATTTAAATACTTTAAATGCATCATAAAAAATTATTTTTAAATTTTCTAAACCATTTTCATTGCATTTTTTTAAACAATATATAACACCCTTAATATATACTTCTATACCTAAAAAATTTATATTTAAATTTTTTTTTACATCAAAATATAATTTTCTTCCATTTCCAAACCCCACATCTATTATTATAGGATTTTTATTGTTAAACTTTTTTTTTAAGTTTATTTTATTATATAAAAAATTTATACAAAATCTATTCCAATAACTTCTAATAACATTAATATAACTTATCCTTAATTTTTTTCTTCTTAAAACAAAACTTTTAATTTTACTAAAAAAAATATTATTATTTTTATAACATAATTTAAAACTATTTTTCAAATATTTCTTAATATTATTATTCATTTTTTTTAAAATTTTATATTATGTCAATGTAATTAAATAATTATGTTTTTGTTAATAAAAATATATTATTATTATTATATTATAAAATGAACTTTTTAAAATTTTTTAAACAAATTTATGAAAAAATTTATAATATGTAGATTTTATAAAAAAAAATTAGAAAAACAAAATAGTCAAATTTATCCAGGTAAAATAGGAAAAAAAATATATAAAAAAATTTCTAAAAAAGCATGGAATAAATGGACTAAAGAGCAAACTAAAATAATAAATGAAAAAAAATTAAACACATTAAAAAAAAAAGACCGAAAAAAAATAGAAAAATATATGATAAATTTTTTATTTAATAAAAAATCAATATTTAATAATTAATGATATTATATTTTTTAAATATATGCAAGTTTGCTTTAATAAAAAAACTTTTTCATAATTTTTTTTATTTTTAATTAACATATTTTTTAAATCAAATTTATATTTATTTATTTTACTTATGTTGAAATATTTTAAACAATGTTTTTTCCACTTTTTTTTCTCAATTTTATTTAATAAGCTAGGAAAATTTCTAGCTTTTAATCTAAATAACAATTCTTTCATTCTATTATCGTTAAAATTAAGATTTAATTTATTAAAACAATTTGGTTGTGTATTATGTATTAAACTTAATAACTTCTTATCATGATAATCAATAAAATTATTATATATTTTTAAATCTACATTTGACGTTTCTATTTTATATTCATATATAAATAAAAAAAATTTTTTTAGTTTTAAAAAAATATCCCAATTTTTCTTTATATATAATATTCTTCTGGTATTTTTTTTAAAATTCACTCTAATTCTATTAAAATCAATTCTTCTAGCTACAGAAATAGGTGCTAATATAGGGCATTTGTTTAAATGAATAAAAATTATTCCAAGATGAAAAAGACTTTGTATACTAATGTTGTTCATGTTTGTTTCATACTCTTTGTTAAAATAATAAAAAAAAACTTTTAAACTTTTTGATAAATCAAACATAATTGCTATATTAAAATTTTTAGGATGAATAAATAAAAAAAATACTGTTGACAAATTAAATCTTTTAATTCCAAAAATATTAGAAGAATAAAAAATAGGTTTATTAATATTCTTATATATTATTTTTAATACATTTTTTTTAAATCTATTTTTAAATATATAATTAAATAACTTGGAATTTTTTTTTTTCAAAAATTTAATTACAGAAATAGTAGCTAATACATCAAAAACAGCATCATGTGGTTTATTATGAAAAATATTATTTATTCTAGTAAAATCACTTAATTTAAAACTAACTAAATCATTTTTTATGTTTTTAGGCCATTTTATATTATCAGGTCTAAAAGAATAATATGCTCTTAATATAGTTAACACGTCTAATCTAGAATTATTATTTTTATAATGCCAACTATATGGGTCTAAAAAATTTCTATAAAATATATTTCTAGTAAATTCATCGTCAAAATGTAAATTATTATATCCAACAATACATAAATTTTTTTTTGAAAAAATATTATATATATTTTTAGAAAAATAATATTCATTTAAACTGTTTTTTTTCCTTTCACTATTAGGTGCAATTTTATTTATTAATATAGAATTTATGTTAGGCAAATAATCTAACGGAAGAGTACAAAAAAAACAAATATTTTTACTTAAGATATTAAAATTATAATCAGTAATAGTACAAGAAAATTGTAATGGTTTATCTAATGAAGGATTTATGCCAGAAGTTTCATAATCATAAAAAATAAATTTAAACTTTTTAGATAACATGAAATAAAAAAAATAAATATAAAAATTAATTTAACTCCTCCGACTGGATTCGAACCAGTGACATACGGATTAACAGTCCGCCGTTCTACCAACTGAACTACAGAGGAAACATAACCTATGTTATTATATTTTTTTTTTTTTGTCAAAAAAAAATAAAAAAAATATATATAGAAAAAAAAAAATATATATAATATAATAATTAAATATTATTTTTTAGGCCCTTTAGCTCAGAGGTTAGAGCAAACGACTCATAATCGTTAGGTCGCTGGTTCAAATCCAGCAAGGGCCATAAAAAAATATGTTAAAAAATAATTTATTTAATATAAATAAAAATAGTTTTATATGATAACTAATGATAAACAAAAGATCATTTAATAGATCTCTAACAGAGATGAGACCAGTAACATTTGAAATAAATTATACTCCTCATGCTGACGGATCAGTTTTAATAAAAGTAGGAAATACATCAGTTCTATGTAATGCATCTATACAAGAAAAAGTTCCATTTTTTATAAAAGGACAAAATATGGGATGGATAACTGCAGAATATGGAATGATTCCTACATCTACTCATAAAAGAAATATTAGAGAATCTATACAAGGAAAACAAAAAGGCAGAACAATTGAAATTCAAAGATTAATATCTAGATCTTTAAGATCTGCTGTAAATTTAAAAAAATTAGGAGAAAGAACTATTTTATTAGATTGTGATGTATTAGAAGCAGATGGTGGAACTAGATCAGCATCAATTACAGGATCATATATTGCTATGGCTCAAGCTTGTAAAAAATTAGTAAAAAAAAAAAATTTAAAAAATAATCCAATAAATTCGATAATAGCTTCAGTATCTGTAGGAATAGTTAATGATGAATATATGTGCGATTTAGAGTATAATGAAGATTCAAAAGCATATTCTGACATTAATATAGTAATGAATTCTAAAAATAAAATAGTAGAAATACAAGGAACAGCAGAAGTTAAAACTTTTAGTGAGCATGACTTGTTCAAATTAATATCAATTGCAAAAAAAAATATTAAAAATTTAATAATACAACAAAAAAATATATTGAAAGAAATATAAAATATTAAATTAAAAATTAAAAATTTATTAATAAATAAATGTTATTTTTTTAAATTATACGAAATTTAAATATTTTAATTATAATAATATATTCTTATATCTATAAATATATTAAACAAAATTTCTGTATAAAATAGATATAAGAATTTTAAATTAAATTCTAATTATAACGTAATTATAAAAATTTTTTAATAAATAAATAAATTTATTAAAGAAAAATATTTAATTAATTGAATTTATTTGGGCAAAACTTCCAAGCAAACCTTAGAAGTAATACTTTTTGTAAATTTAAAAATTATATTATATTTACCTAATTTTTTAATATAACCTTCTTCAATACGAATATTTTTTTTGTCTACTTTTATATTATTTTTGTTTAAACATTCTAAAATGTTTTTAATACTTACTGATCCAAATAATTTTCCTTCTTTACTAGATTTTGCAAATATTTTAATATGTTTTACCTTGTCTAATTTATATTTAATTCTCTCATAAAATCTAATTTTATTTTTTAGTTCTTTTTTTTCTAATTTCTTTGTATTTTTAAATATCTTAATATTGTTTTTACTAGCTAATATAGCATATCCATAAGGAAATAAAAAATTTCTAGCATATCCTGGTTTTACAACTACTATTTTTCCTTTTTTACCTAAATTATCCACATTTTTATACAATATTATTTTCATAAAATTTTTGTAACCTACTATAAAATTTTATATATATAAAAAATTATTTATGTTGATCAGTGTAAGGAAGTAATGATAAATATCTAGCTCTTTTAATTGCTATAGATAACTTTCTTTGAAATTTTGACTTAGTTCCAGTAATTCTACTTGGAACTATTTTACCATTTTCAGTTACATAATTTTTCAAAAGATTTATATCTTTATAGTCTATTTCTTTTATTCCTTCAGTAGTAAACCTACAAAATTTTCTTCTTCTAAAATAACGAATCATTTTAATATCCTAAAAATTATGTTTTAAAATTTTAATACATTTTATATATAAAAAATATTTAAAAAAGAAAATATAAGATATTATTTTTTTTCTAAAGATTTTTTATCTAAATCTTGCAACAAAGCCATTGGAGATTTAGACTTAAATATTTTATTTACAGAAATTATTAAATTTCTTAAAATATTTTCATCAAATCTAATCTTTTTCTCTAAATTATTTATAGTATCTATTAAAACTTCTATATTCATTAATATATAATGACCTTTATGAACTTTTTTAATAGGGTAAGATAAATGTTTTCTACCCCAATCTTCTATTCTATGTATTAAACCTCCTTGTTCTTTTATAAATGAAACATATTTTTCTAAAATTTTCGAAACCAAATTACTATTTCCAGGGTGAAATATCAAAACTATTTCATAATTCTTCATATTTAGTAACACCATATTTAAGAACAATATATTTAAAATACATTTTATAATAACTATAATATAGTAAATGAAAAAAATATAACAAAAATTATCTGTTATATTTTTTTTATAAAAATATAATATTAAACTTCATTAAAAAAAACATAATATTTACATAAATTTTTACATAAATTAACATTTTAATACAATTATTAGCAGTATAATATAAAAAATTAATTTATAATAGTATAATTATTTAATACATTTATTATAGTTTTTAAAGAATTTTTGTTGTCATTTGAATATAAAAAATTAATATTTTTCCAAGATTTTAACCATGTCATTTGATTCTTTGCTAGTCTTCTAGTAGAAATTATAATTTTATTAAACATTTCATCATATGTAATTTTTTTATTAATAAATTGCCACATCTGAGAATAACCTATACAACGCATAGCTTGAAAATTTAATTTCAATATTTTTTTTTTAAACAATGTGTATACTTCTTCTTCAAATCCTAAATTTAACATCCTTATTAATCTATTTCTTATATTATTGTATAAAATATTTTTATTTTTAGGAATTAAAGCAAATTGTATAACTTGGTATGGAAATTTTTTTTTACTAAAAAAATTACTTCTTAAATTTCCAGTATAATAAAAAATTTCTAAAGATCTAGCTAATCTATATACATCATTTTTACCTATTTTAACAGCGCTTATAGGATCTATTTTAAATAACTTATTATATAAAAAATTATTATTCATTTTATATAAATTTACAAATTTTTTTAATAATATATTTTTATTTTTAGGAAATTCAATTAATCCATTTAATAAAATTTTATAATAAAACATAGTTCCTCCTACCAACAAAGGAATTTTACCTTGCAAAAATGCATTTTTTATTTCTTTCAAAGAATCATAATAAAAATTAGCTACAGAATAATTTTCATTAGTATTTCGTATATTTACTAATTTATGAGGATATTTTATTAATTCTTCTCTATTAGGTTTAGATGTACCTATATTCATATTCTTATAAACTAAAGAAGAATCTACACTTATTATTTTTATGTTTATTTTATCTTGCATATTCATAGCTAATGAAGTCTTTCCACAAGATGTTAAACCCATTAAAAAAACAACTATAGGATAATTTTTATGCATATTGTATTAAATTTATCTTTATGAAAACATAATTTATGTTATTTTAATTAAAATGTACTACATAAAATTATATAAATAAATTTCGTAAAATTAATATAAATATTATTTATATTTCCACTTTTTATAAAAATTTATTAAACCATTAGTTGAACTATCATATTTATAATTTATATCATTATTTTTTTTTAACATATTATATATATTGTTAGAAAGTGTTTTACCTAATTCAACACCCCATTGATCAAAACTAAATATGTTAAAAATAACTCCTTGAACAAAAGTTTTATGTTCATACAATGATAACAATAATCCTAAACTATAAGGATCTAATTTTTTGAATAATATAGAATTAGAAGGTATGTTACCAAAAAATTTTTTATGAAATAAATAGTTATCTTTTTTTCTTATATTAAAAAAATCATTTTTCAAATTTTTAGATAATACACTATCTCCAAAAGACAAAGCTTGTGTTTGCGCAAAAAAATTAGATAATAAATGTAAATTGTGATTATAAAACAAATTGCTAAAATTATTTACAAATGCAATGAAGTCACAAGGAATTAATCTAGTTCCTTGATGAAGTAGTTGAAAAAAAGAATGTTGACAATTTGTTCCAGTTCCACCCCATATAATAGGACAAGTATTATATGAAACTCTTTTTCCATTTTTATCTATATTTTTTCCATTAGACTCCATATTAAGTTGTTGCAAATAATTATAAAATTTGCTTAATCTGTTATTATAAGTTAATACTGCTTCAGTGCTAGTATTAAAAAAAAATATATACCAAAAACTTAATAATGCTAATATTATAGGAATATTTTTATTATAAGATTTATTACAAAAATGAACATCCATTTTGTTAGCTCCAGCTAGAAATTTTTTAAAATTTTTATATCCTATTGAAAGCATCACAGACAATCCAACAGAAGACCAAACAGAATATCTTCCTCCAATCCAATCAAAAATTTTAAAAATGTTTTCTTTTCTTATACCAAATTTTATAGATGCATTTGTATTGTTTGATATTGCGCAAAAATGGTTTGCAATAAAATCTTTGTTATTAAATTTTTTCAAAAAATATTTTTTTATACTATTAGAATTTACTATAGTTTCTGAAGTAGAAAAAGTCTTAGAAACAATTAAAAATAATGAAGATTCTATATCTATATTATTCAATATATCGATTAAATTGTTATTGTCTACATTAGATAAATAATATATGTTTAAATGATTTTTATAATCTTTTAGTGCATAATTAACCATTTTAGGGCCCAATTCTGATCCACCTATTCCTATATTTATTATGTTTTTAATTTTTTTGTTAGTGCAACCTCTCCACGCTCCATTAATAACGTTATTAGAGAATTTTTTCATTTTTTTTAAACATAAATTAATTTCATGCATAACATTTTTTTTATCTACAAATATTGGAATATTTCTTAAATTTCTTAATGCAATATGTAAAACAGAATTATTTTCAGTTTCATTTATTTTTTCACCTGAAAACATTTTTAAAATTTCATCATATATATTTATTTCTTCTGCAAATTTAAACAAATTATACATAGTATTATTATCAACTATATTCTTGGAATAATCTAACAATAAATAATCTTTAAAATTTATAGAAAATTTTTTAAATCTATTTTTACTATTTAAAAATAAATCTTTCATATGAACATTTTTCATATATTTAAAATTATTTAATAACTTTTTATAATACTTATAATTTTTGTATATCATAGATTTTATTTTGTAAAAAAAAATTCACATTAATTTTATAATAAACATATTTATATTTTTTTTAAAAAAACATATTATTATATTAATAATATAATTATGCAAATAATTTATAAATAAATTTATATTAACATATAAATTTTATATTAAAAATATTATATAAATATGAAAAAAAATAATTTAATATGGATAGATTTAGAAATGACTGGACTAAATCCAAATAATAATTTTATTTTAGAAATAGCTGTAGTAATAACAGATAAAAATTTAAATATAAAATCTAAAGGAATTTCTATACCAATACATCATAAAACTACAATAATAAATAAAATGAATACTTGGAATAAAAGAACACATAAAAAAAATGGATTAATTAAAAAAGTCAAAAATAGTATATATAATGAAAAAATGGCAGAACAAAAAATAATAAAATTTATAAAAACTTTTACTAAAAAAAAACATTCACCTATGTGTGGAAATTCAAACTTTTTAGATAAAATTTTTTTAAAAAAATTTATGCCTACATTATTAAATTATTTTCATTATAGATCTATAGATGTAAGCACCATAAAAGAATTATCTAAGAGATGGAACAATAAAATATATAAAAAAATAAAAAAAAAAAATAATCATTCTGCTTTAAAAGATATATATGAATCTATAAAAGAGCTTATATACTATAAAAAAAAATTTTTTAATATTGAAGAAGAATAAATTAAATAAAAACTTGTTTAAACAAAATTATTACTATATAATTTTAAATAAGCGGGAATAGCTCAGTTGGTTAGAGTGCAACCTTGCCAAGGTTGAGGTCACGAGTTCAAATCTCGTTTCCCGCTCAAATAAATTATTTTATCAAAAACAAAAAATATTATTGTATGATTTTATTTTTTAAAAATTTTTAAATCTCTTATTAAATCTTTCAATTCTGCCACTAGTATCAACAATTCTTTGTTTTCCAGTAAAAAATGGATGACAAGAACCGCATATATCTAAATGAATATGTTTTTTGTTTATAGTAGAAAAAATTTCCATTTTATCTCCACATGAACAAATTACACTTATTTTTTTATAATTTGGATGTATATTTTTTTTCATTTTTAGTAAAACCTTTTAAAAAAAAATAAAATATATATTTAAAAATATATTACTATATAATTTATATAAAAAAATATATATAAAATAATAAAATAACATTAAATAAATCTAAATTATTTATTAAATTAAAAAATGTATTTTACAAATTGTTTAATTAAATTAAGAAACATTATAAATTAACATTATAAATTAAAATACAAATTTATAAAAATTTTAAATAAAATTTAACAATGAAATTAATAAACATTTTAATATATATAAAATATAAAAAGAAAATTTATGACAACTATATTGAGTGTGCGTTTTAATAAAAAAGTAGTTATAGGTGGTGACGGACAAGCAACATTAGGAAATACAATAATAAAAAGCAACGTAAAAAAAGTTAGAAACTTATATAATAAAAAAGTTATAGCTGGATTTGCTGGAGGAACTGCAGATGCATTTACATTATTTGATTTATTTGAAAAAAAACTAGCAATGCATCAAGGTCAACTACAAAGATCAGCTATAGAACTGGCAAAAGACTGGCGTACAGATAAAATATTAAGAAAATTAGAGGCTTTATTAGCTGTAGCAGATAAAAACACATCTTTGATAATAACAGGTAATGGAGATGTAATTAAACCTGAAAATGATCTTATTGCTATAGGATCAGGAGGATCATATGCAAAAGCATCAGCCCAAGCTTTATTAAAATATTCAAAATTAAATGCTAAAGATATAGTAAAAGAATCCTTAGTGATAGCTTCTAATATATGTATATATACAAATCAAACATTTACTATTAAAGAATTATCTTCAGAAAAATAAGGATAATATATGTCTGAAATGACTCCAAAAGATGTTGTAAATGAATTAAACAAATTTATAATAGGACAAAAAAAAGCAAAAAAAGCAGTAGCTATAGCATTAAGAAATAGATGGAGAAGAATGCAATTAAATAAAGAATTAAGACACGAAATAACTCCTAAAAATATACTAATGATAGGACCTACTGGAGTTGGTAAAACAGAAATAGCTAGAAGATTAGCTAAATTAGCAAATTCTCCATTTATAAAAATAGAGGCTACTAAATTTACTGAAGTTGGATATGTAGGAAAAGAAGTAGACTCTATAATACGAGACTTAACAGATTCTGCAATGAAAATAGTAAGAGTTCAAATAATTGAAAAAAATAAAAAAAAAGTTAGAGAAATAGCAGAAGAAAAAATATTATCCATATTAGTGCCTACAGTACAAAATAATTGGGGTATACAAGATATAAATCAAAGACCATTAGCTACTATACAATCATTTAGAAAAAAATTAAGAGAAGGAAAATTAGATGATAAAGAAATAGAAATAAATGTTTCTGTAACTCCATTAGGAGTAGAAATAATGGCCCCTCCTGGTATGGAAGATCTTACAAATCAACTTCAATCTATATTTCAAAATTTAGGAAGTAACAAAAAAAGAGTAAGAAAACTAAAAATAAAGGAAGCAATGAAATTGCTTATAGAAGAAGAAGCATCTAAAATAATAAATCCAGAAGAAATTAAAAAAAAAGCAATAAACTCTGTAGAGCAAAAAGGTATAGTATTTATTGATGAAATAGACAAAATATGTAGAAGAAGTGGAATAAATTCAGGACCTGACATATCTAGAGAAGGAGTACAAAGAGATTTATTGCCACTAATCGAAGGATGTACAGTTTCTACAAAATATGGAACTGTAAAAACAGATCACATATTATTTATTGCATCAGGTTCTTTTCAAATTTCTACTCCATCAGATTTAATACCAGAACTGCAAGGAAGATTGCCTATAAGAGTAGAATTAAAACCATTAACTATAGAAGATTTTGAAAGAATTTTAACAGAACCTAGTTCTTCTATTACAATACAATATCAAGCTCTTATGAAAACAGAAGGTATAAAAATACACTTTACAAAAAGTGGAATAAGATGTATAGCTAAAGCTGCATGGAAAGTAAACGAATCTATGGAAAACATTGGGGCTAGAAGATTACATACAGTTTTAGAAAAACTTATGGAAGATATTTCATTTAATGCAAATGATAGTGAAAAAACTACTATAAAAATAGATAAAAAATATGTAGAAAAACATTTAGATAAATTTATATCTAACGAGGATTTAAGTAAATTTGTTTTATAAAATTTATAAAACAATATAACATGAATTTTTTCTTATCTTAGATAAGACATCTGAGATAAGAAAACTTTCAAATATATTTTAATAAAATTTTTATTATTTATAATAAAACTTTTAATTAATTTAAAATATTAAAAAAAATTATTTTATAAAAAACATCTTAAAAAATAGGAATTATTATGACAACTTGGATAAAAGCTAAAGTTATAAAAATCAAAAAATGGAATTTCCCATTATTTAGTATAACATTACATGCAAATATATTACCTTTCATCGCTGGGCAATTTGCAAAAATAGGAGTAATTCACAATGGTAAAAAAATACAAAGAGCATATTCTTATGTAAATTCACCAAAAGAAAAAAATCTAGAATTTTATATAACATACGTAAAAAATGGATTAATTACTAAAATGTTATATAAATTAAATGTAAATGATGAAATAATGATAAGTAAAGAATCTTTTGGTTTTTTTACATTAAAAGAAATACCTAAAAGAAAAAATTTATTAATGATATCTACTGGTACAGCAATAGGTCCATATTTGTCAATTTTACAAGATGGATCTGATACAAAAAAATTTAAAAAGATTATATTAATACATGCAGTAAGATATAAAAATCAATTCAATTATAAAAATATAATTAAAAAAATAAAAAAAAAATATAAAAATAAATTTAAATTTCAAAGAATAACTAGTAGAAAAATATATAAAAAATGCTTGTTTGGAAGAATAACAACTTTATTAAATAATGATAAAATAGAAAAATCTATTGGAATAAAAATAAATTCTAAAAATTTTCATGTGATGTTATGCGGTAATCCAAATATGTTAAAAGATACATATAAAATATTAAAAAATAAATATAATCTTGAAAAACATTTAAGAAAAAAACCAGGAAATATAACTATGGAAAATTATTGGTAACAATATAAATACTTTAAAAAATAAATTAAACTAACAATTGTCTATAGAAAAAGAGATTACTTTAGAAATATTGTTTTTATTTAATTTTAACATTATTAATCTATCTATTCCTATAGCTACACCTGAACATTTTGGAATTCCACTAGATAAAGCATTCAAAAAAAAACTATCTAATTTTATTTTTTTAATTCCAATTCTTGATCTTAAATTATTGTCTTGTTTAAATCTATTTTCTTGTATTTTTCTGTCTCTTAATTCATGAAATCCATTAGCTATTTCTATTCCTTTAAAAAATACTTCAAATCTATCTGATAATCTATTATCTTTTTTATTTATAGAAGATAATAAAGCTTGATCTGATGGAAAATGATAAACAAATGTTAATTTATGTCTTTTCAATTTATTTTCTATACCTATTACAAATAATATTTCTAATAATATTTTTTTAGATAAAATTTTTAAATTTTTTACTAAATGAAAATGCTTCAGTTCAATTATTTTTTTTATTAACATATGTTTTTTAGACTTTATTGGATCAATTTTCAATATTTTTATAAAAAGATCTCTATAAGATATAAAATTATAATCTTTAACATTTAATATTTTACATAAAAAAATATTTAGTTTTTTCATCAAATCAAACATATTAAAATTTATCATATACCATTCTAAAATAGTAAATTCAGGGTTATGATATAAACCATGCTCTCCATTTCTAAAACTATGACATATTTGATATATAGAACCAATTCCTGAAGCTAATAATCTTTTCATATGATACTCAGGGCTTGGAATCATCCATAAATTTATTTTTTTATTATTTTTAATATCAAAAAAATTAGTTTTAAAACAATTTGTATTAAAATCAGTAACAGCGTGTCTAGACAAAACTGGAGTATCTACTTCTATTATACCCATATTGTGAAAAAATTTTCTAATTTTAAAAATTATTTTAGATCTTAATACAAGATCTTTAACATTACTTGTAGAACTCCATTTAATTAATTTTTTCATATTAAAATACGCAATAAAATATAGATTAAAAATAAAATTTATTAGTTTACAAAACGAAAAACATCGTTTTGTAAACTTTTAAATACTTAATTAATAATTCTTTTTAATAATAAATATTTATTTTACAAAGTATGAATTTTTAATTATAGGATTATCAATTTTAGAAAAAATTACATTAGATTTCATTCCATAATAATGAACTTTTCTGTCTTTATAAGGAACTCCAAATTCTGTAAATTCTTTAGCTTTAGTAATACTGCAAATTTCTGATTCAAAAGTATTCTCATTAATTCTATGTATTTTATAAGAAATCTTAGGATCATAAAATGTATATTTTAAAATATCCGGACATTTAGACACAATACCAAAAAAAGCATTAGCTAAAACTCCTTCTTGAGAAAAACAAGAAACCAATTTTCTATCTGATATGTTAGGAAGAAGTTTTGTAAATTTTGTCAAAATTACTTGAGGAGACCTATCATCCGTTATAGTTTTCCCGTTAATAGACATATGTACATGACCTAATTCAGCTAAGAATATATTGTGCAAATTTTGAGAATAATTATTATTTAAATAATTAAAATTTTTTTTTATATCAGAGCCAAATTTTACTAATGCAACAGATTCATTAGAATCATTTAATAAATTCCAATTATAATTCTTAGAATCTATTTCTTCTATTTTTTCTTTTGGTTTTACTTTATTATTAACTACTTTAATGCTTTCGTAACATCTATTATGCTTTGGAACATTCATATGTACAACTTTAGCATCATGTCTATATATAACTTTTTTTATTTCTTCAACATTTTTTTTTAAAGCACTTTTAGATATAGGATTTACAAAATTTTTATCAATAGTATTATTGTAATTCAATGATTTATCAAGTTTAAAATTTTTTATAATGTTATTATTATTTTTACTAATATTTTTAATGTTTTTAGTTAAACTATATTTAATATGTTTACCATCATTATTAATATTTAAATTTATTTTCTTAGAATTATAAACTTTAGAAGATTTATTGTAATTAGAAGTAAAAGATTTGTAGGAAACTTTTGAAGTATTAGGGAATTTATCTAAAACTGTTTCAGAATCTTTTAAATAAAATTTCATATTAGGTAACACAGTAGAAATAATTTTTTGATCCATTAAACAATTTTTTTTTTTGTCTATAAAAGTATTTCTATATTTAAATAGTGTAGAAATATAATTAACTACATTGTCTTTTTTATTATAAAATAATTGAAAACTAGATGTTTCAGGACCTTTATCAATATATTTTATTTTTTGTGATCTTTTAACAACTAAAGATCCTTGTCTCATTATATTTTCATTATTTTTGTCTACTTCAAATAAAGAAAAACAACTTTTATCTACATGTTGAGGTTTCTTTTTAACTAAAGGTTTTTTATAATAAGTAAAAGATTTTCTTATAGGAACTAAAGTAATAGCTTCATTCATTTCTGGATTATCAAAATAATCTAATCTATTATGTTGAAACATACGAGATTTAGATTCTAAAAAATCATTTCTAGAATTAACATTTATACTGTCTTTTAAAAAATTTATTTTACTTATATTATAAATAGATGACATAATATTATGTCCTAAATGCATATTCTATAATTTTTATTAAATTAAATTTTTTATATTTAGTCAAGTAATTTATTTAATAAAAATGTAAAATATTATGAAATGTATATTTTATATAAATAAAATAAAAATTAAACTACAAAAATATCAAAAATTTTGTAAATTTATTACCCCATCAAATACGTGCTTAACATCACCTTTTAAAATAATACATGAATCTTTTCCACCCCAATAAACATGCATTTTACCACCTAAAACATTTACAAAAACTTCATTATTAATAAAACCATTATTTATACCTACTACAGCTGATGCTGAAACTCCACTACCGCAAGATCTAGTTTCTCCAACCCCTCTTTCATAAGTTCTTACGTTTATTTCATTGTTAGAAACAATTTCTACAAAATTTACATTAACTCCTTTAGGAAATAAAAAATGATTTTCTAAAAAATAACCAATTTTATTTATTTTTATATTAAAAACATTATTTAAAAATATTACACAATGTGGATTTCCTAAGAAAACTATAAAAAATTTAATATTTTTTGATTCAAAACGAACATTATATCCATGTTTTGAATACTCTTTTAAAAACGGAATATTAATTGGATCAAAATCCGGTTTAGGTAATTTTATTGAAATAAAATCTTTATCTATATTTTCTAAAAACATTTTTTTGTTTTTAGTTCTTATACAAATGTTCTTTTTATCAACAATATTTTTTAAAAAAACAAATCTTCCAAAACATCTAGCTCCATTAATACATTGAAAAATTTCATTTCCATCTGCATTAAAAATTTTATAAAAAAAATCTACATTGTCTTCATAACTGTTTTCTACTAAAATAAGTTGATCAAATCCTATACCAATATTTCTATTGGATAATTTATTTATTATTTTCTTTGTTAGAAATATTTCATTTTTTAAATTGTTAAATATAACAAAATCATTTTCTAATCCATGCATTTTTGAAAAATTAAATAATCTCATAACTAATTTTCTTAATAAAATATTAATAAAAAAAAAAATAATTAAATTATTTTATTTTTAATATAAAAATTAATTATATAATAAAAATAAAACTTTTTAACAAAATAAAAATAAACATAAATCTAGAATTAATAAATTCAATATATTTTTTTACTAAAACATAAATGTTGATCGGCGAAAGAGGATTTGAACCTCTGACCTACTGGTCCCAAACCAGTTGCGCTACCAAGCTGCGCTATTCGCCGAATAATAAAAATTTAATAAAATTAAATATGTTTATTTATAAATTAAAATTTTAATAAAAAATAGAAATATTTTTTAAATATGGGTGATTAATGGGACTCGAACCCATGACCACTGAAACCACAATCCAGGGCTCTACCAGCTGAGCTATAATCACCAATTATTCAAAATTTAATATTAAAAAAAATAAAATATAAATAATTTTAATATTTAAAATAATGTTAAAATATTATATTTTTAAAACTATGTATTATTATAAAATAATATTGAAAAAAATAAAATTTTATAAATATAAAAAGTATTATATATTTTATTCATTAAAAATTAGTATAATCATACTGTATAATTTTTTTTTTTTCAATTAATATTTTTAAATGATCGTTTAAGAAAAATATAAAAAAGAAATAATATAAAATTAATTTTGAAAAATATTACACAAGATACTTATTTTTTTTAAAAATGCTAAAACTTTTATGATCTTTTCATCATTTCAAAAAAATCATTGTTAGTTTTAGTCATAGATAACTTAGCAATTAAAAATTCCATAGCATCTATTTCACTCATAGGATGTATAATTTTTCTTAAAATCCACATTTTTTTTAATTCTTCTTTAGAAGTCAATAGTTCTTCTTTTCTAGTGCCAGATCTATTATAATCAATTGCTGGAAATACTCTTTTTTCTGCTATTTTCCTAGACAATGGTAATTCCATATTTCCAGTTCCTTTAAATTCTTCATATATTACTTCATCCATTTTAGAGCCAGTATCTATTAAAGCTGTAGCTATTATAGTCAAACTGCCACCCTCCTCGACATTTCTGGCTGCTCCAAAAAATCTTTTAGGTCTATGTAATGCATTAGCATCAACACCACCAGTTAAAACTTTACCAGATGCAGGTACAACAGTATTATATGCTCTAGCTAATCTAGTAATAGAATCTAATAAAATTACTACATCTTTTTTATGTTCAACTAAACGTTTTGCTTTTTCTATTACCATTTCAGAAACTTGAACATGTCTAGAAGCTGGTTCATCAAAAGTAGAAGCGACTACTTCTCCATTTACCAATCTTTGCATTTCAGTTACTTCTTCTGGTCTTTCATCTATTAACAAAACCATTAAAACACAATCTGTATAATTATGAGCTATACTTTGAGCTATATTTTGCAATAACATTGTTTTACCAGCTTTAGGAGGAGCAACTATTAATCCTCTCTGACCTCTACCTATAGGAGATGATAAATCTAAAACTCTAGCAGTAATATCTTCAGTAGAACCATTTCCTCTCTCCATCCTTAATCTAGAATTAGCATGTAAAGGAGTTAAATTTTCAAACAAAATTTTACTTCTAGAACTTTCTGGTTTATCATAATTTACTTCATTTACTTTTAACAAAGCAAAATATCTTTCTCCTTCTTTAGGAGGTCTTATTTTTCCAGAAATTGTATCTCCTGTTCTCAAGTTAAATCTTCTAATTTGACTAGGAGAAACATATATATCATCAGGACCTGCTAAATAAGAACTGTCTGATGATCTTAAAAAACCAAAACCATCTTGTAAAATTTCTAATACTCCATTTCCAAATATATCTTCTCCTCCCTTTGAATGTTGCTTTAGTATTGCAAAAATAATATCTTGTTTACGCATTCTTGCTAAATTTTCTAGCCCCATTTTTTCACCGAGAATAATTAGTTCAGAAACCGGGTTGTTTTTTAGTTCGGTAAGATTCATTATGTTATATTCTTAGTAAACTGGGATTTAAATCTTTTAATGACTATTAATGGAAAAATATTTTTTTTTATTTTAATATATATAAAAATTAACAAAAAATATTTTTTATTATTTTTAAGATTATATTTAATTTAAATTATATTATATTTTATATATATAAACCAGCGGTTTTAAAAAATAAAACCGCTTTTTATAAATTTAATATTTAAATGTAAATATTAAAAAACTCTTTTAATTGCAATTTTGAAATAGATCCTATTCTAGTATCTTTAACAATTCCATTTTTAAATAAAATTAATGTAGGTATACTCTTAATTAAATATTTTTTTGAAAGTTTATGGTTTTGTTCTACATTCACTTTACAAATTTTTATTTTATTAAAATACTCTTTAGATAAATCTTCTAAAATAGGAATTAACATTTTACATGGTCTACACCATTCAGCCCAAAAATCTACTAATATCACACTATTTTTTTTAATAACATTTTTTTCAAAATTGTCATCATTTAAATTTATTATCTTACTATCTGACATAATTTCATCTCTAAATAAAAATTTATTAAAATATGTTTGTTTTTATAAATATAAAATATAAATTATAAAAATTTTCTATATCCATTTTAAATCTTTTTTAGGCAATTCATATAAGAATCTACTAGGAGTAGTAAAAATTTTTTCACCATATTTTTGTCTAATTTTAGAAAAAGTTAAGGTTAATTGTTTTTTGGCTCTAGTTATTCCTACATACATTAATCTTCTTTCTTCATCAATATCGCTGTTAGATAAATTAGAATAATGCGGTATTATTCCTTCTTCTAATCCAATAATAAATACAAAATTAAATTCTAATCCTTTAGATGAATGTAAAGTCATTAAATTTATAAAATTTCTATTATTTTTTTCTAAATTATTATCATCTATTAAAAGATTTTCAATAATTTCTTGAAAAATTATTTTATAATTTTTCTTTTTTTTTTTTTTAAAAAAATCTTCAAACCATTTTAAAAATAAATTTATATTTTTTATACAAAAATTAAATTTTTCAGAATTTTTTATTCTCTTTTTTAACCAATCTATATAATTAATGTCTTTTATTATTTTATACAATACTTTAGATGGTTTTGAAGAAGAAAAAACTAATATTTTAGTAAACCAATTTCCAAACTTTCGTAAGTTATTATAACTATTATTATTAATTTTAGTATTAATATTTTTATCTAAACAAGATTTAAACAAACTTGTTTTATTTCTTTTTGACCACTTGATTAATTTTGACAATGTTATTTTTCCTATTTTTCTATTAGGAACATTAACAACTTGTAAAAAAGAAAAATCATTATTTGGATTTATTATTAATTTTAAATAATTTAATAAAAATTTTATTTCTAAAATATTAAACAAAGAAATATTAGAAAAAATTTTATATGGAATAGATCTAGTTAATAGAATTTTTTCTAAAATTCTAGATTGTTGATTATTTCTATATAAAACTGCAAAATCATTATAATTATTATTATAAATATTATTATATTTAATTATTTCATCAGCTACTCTGTTACATTCATCTAGTTCATTTCTTGCAGATATTATTTTAATAAAAGATCCATATGAAAAATTTGAAAAAAGTTTTTTAGAAAACAAATGAGAATTATTAGAAATTAATGAATTTGCTACATGTAATATTCTGCCTGAAGATCTATAGTTGTGTTCTAATTTTATAATTTTTAATTTAGGATAATCATTGTTTAATAAAAAAAAATTTTTTGGATTTGCACCTCTCCATGAATAAATAGATTGATCGTCATCTCCAACTAAAGTAAAATTTTTAGAATTATTTAATAATTTTATTAACTTATATTGCACAACATTAGTATCTTGATATTCATCGACTAACAAATATTTAATTTTTCTTTTAAAATAATTTCTTAAATTCTTGTCTTTTTTTAATAATAATACTGGTAAAAACACTAAATCATCAAAGTCTAGAATGTTTAAATTTCTTAAATATTTTTCATAAATTTCATAACAATTAGCGAAAATATGTTCTAAAGAATTTTTAGCATGTTTCTTTGCAATATAGCTATCTATTAATTTATTTTTACATTTAGATATAAAAAAAATTAATTTTTTTAATAAATTTAAATCTTTATTTAAAAAATTTTTTGTAATTTCTTTTAATATAATGTTTTGCTCATATCTATCAAATATAGAAAAATTAGATTTAGTATATAAATTATTTCTATCTAATCTTAAAATTTTTATCCCCAAAGAATGAAAAGTAGAAATATGCAAATTGTTAGATTTAAATTCACCTAAAACATTTTTTATTCTATCTTTCATTTCATTTGCAGCTTTATTAGTAAAAGTTAATGCAAAAATATCTTTAGAATTAAATCCACAATCATTAATTAAATATATAATTTTATTTATTATTACTCTAGTTTTACCAGAACCAGCACCAGCAATTACCAAACATGGTTTAGAAATAAATTTTACAGCATAATTTTGAAAAAAATTTAATAACATATTTTTATTTATAATAAAAAAATAATTTAAAATATATATAAAAAATTTTACTACATTAATAATAAATTTTAAAAAATTATTTAAAAGAAATACTTTTCATTCCAACCATATATTTTCTTAAGTTATAGCCTACTTTTTCTATACTGTGATTTCTTATTTTTTGATTTATTCTTGATAATTCTATATTATCTATATTTTTATTTAAGTTTTTAGAATTAAATAAACAATTACAATCTAATTTATTTATAAAATTTTCTAAAATTGGTATAGCTTTATTAGAAAAAATATAATTTCCATATTCAGCTGTATCAGATATTACTAAATTCATTTCATATAATTTCTTTCTAGAAATAGTATTAGCAATTAATGGAATTTCATGCAAAGATTCATAATAAGCTGATTCACTACAAATACCAGATTCTAACATTATTTCATAAGAAAGTTCTATTCCAGCTTTAAGTATAGAAACTATAAAAATACAATTTTCAAAATACTCTTCTTCGGAAATTTTTACTTCTGATTTATTAGAATTTTCAAACTCAGATTTCCTGCTTATATTTCTATAATGTAATAGTTTTTTATCTCCATTGTTCCAATCTTTAATCATATCTCTAGAAAAATCTCCGGAAATTATGTTATCCATATGTTCTTTAAACAATGGTTTTAACAAAACTTTTAATTTTTCAGAAATTTTATAAGCTTTTATTTTAGAAGAATTAGATAATCTATCTAACATTAAAGTTATTCCTCCATGTTTTAAAGATTCAGTAATAACTTCCCAGCCATTCTGAACTAATTTACATGAATATTCTTTATTAAAATTTTGAGAAATTAATTTATTATAATAAACTATAGATGCAGATTGTAATATACCACATAATATAGTTTGTTCACCCATTAAATCTGATTTAACTTCAGCTGAAAAAGAAGACTCTAGAACACCAGCTTTGCTACTTCCTAAACCATACGCCCAGGCTTTTGCAAAATCTAGTCCAATATTTCTATTATCATTTTTAGAATGCACAGCAATTAAAGCAGGAACTCCAAATCCTCTTTTGTATTCTTCTCTTACTTCAGTTCCTGGACATTTTGGGGCAACCATAATAACTGTAATATCTTTTCTAATTTTTTGACCATATTCAACTATATTAAATCCATGTGAATATCCTAAAACAGCATTTTTTTTGATAAATTTTTCTATTTTGTTTATAACTATAGAATGCTGTTTGTCAGGAGTTAAATTTATTATTAAATCAGCATTAGGAATTAATTCTTTATATGTGCCAACTTTAAAATTATTATTTATAGCATTTTTCCAAGATAAATTTTTTTTATTAATAGAAGATTTTTGCAAAGCATAACATACATTTAACCCAGAATCTCTTAAATTAAGTCCTTGATTTAATCCTTGAGAACCACAACCGATAATAACTATTTTTTTATTTATTAAAATATTAACTTTATTATTAAATTCTTTTTTTTTTAATAATCTACATTTTCTTAATTCTTTTAATTTATTTCTAAAATTTAAGCTGCTAAAATAATTTTTCATAATACCTCTAAAAATTTTGTTAAAAATAAAACAATAAAAAAATAAAATTCTAATATAAAATTTATAAAAATAAATAACTTATTAACATAATAAAACTCTTAAATTTTTATATATCTAAATTAATTTACTAGTATCTCTATAAGCGCCCTTGTCTGCACTAGTTGCAAAATAAGAATATATTTTTAATGAAGCTGAAATCTTTCTTTTTCTGTTTTTAGGAGTATAAGAAAACATTCCTCTAGATTCTTCTAATTTTCTTCTTAAATGTAACTCATGTTTTGAAACTTCTAAATGTATATATCTCTTAGGTATATTTATTTTAATTAAATCATTATCTTTTACTAAAGATATTAATCCTTTATTTGCAGCTTCTGGAGAAACGTGCCCTATGGACAGACCAGAAGTTCCACCAGAAAATCTTCCATCTGTTAATAAAGCACAATATTTATCTAATCCAGAAGATTTTAAATAAGAAGTTGGATATAACATTTCCTGCATTCCAGGTCCTCCTTTGGGACCTTCATACCTTATTACTACTATGTCTCCTTTAAAAACTTTATTGTTCAAAATAGCATATACTGCGTCTTCCTGACTTTCATATACTTTAACTACACCTGAAAAAACTAAATTTTTTTTATCTACACCAGCTGTTTTAACTACACATCCATTTTTTGCTATATTTCCATATAAAATAGCAATCCCTCCATCTTTACTATAACAATTATTTATAGACCTTATGCATCCATATTTTCTGTCCTTATCCAAACTACTCCATTCATAAGACTGAGAAAAAGGAACAATAGTTTTTTCTCCCTTAGGTCCTGATTTGAAAAAATCACTTATATTTTTATTTTTAGAAATTGTTATATCATATTTAAAAATTATTTCTTTTAAAGTTAAATCTAAAATATTTTTAGTATCACTGTATAAAAAATTTCCTCTATAAAGCTCACCTAGTAAACCTATAACTCCTCCAGCTCTATGAAAATCTTCTATATGATATTTGTTGGAACTAGGAGATATTTTACAAATATATGGAATTTTTTTAGATAATTTGTCAATATCAGAAATATTAAAATTTATATTACCCTCTTTAGCTATTGCCAACAAATGTAAAATTGTATTAGTTGATCCACCCATAGCAATGTCTAAACACATAGAATTATATAAAGATTTTTTATTTATTAAATCTTTTGGTAACAAACTAATGCCATTTATATAAAAATTTTTAGTTATTTTAACTATCTGTTTTCCGGCTGAAATAAATAATTTTTTTCTATTAAAATGAGTAGCCAGTAAGGTTCCATTACCAGGAAATGATACTCCTAATACTTCAGTTAAACAATTCATAGAATTAGCTGTAAACATTCCTGAACAAGAACCACAAGTTGGGCATGCATTTTTTTCTATTAATTTAGATATATCATTATTATAATCATTAGATCCATGTACAATAGCATCAACTAGATCTAACTTCTTAATTTTACCATTAATATTAACTTTTCCAGATTCCATCGGTCCTCCAGAAACAAATATTGTTGGTATATTTAATCTAATAGAAGCAATCAACATACCTGGAGTAATTTTATCACAATTTGAAATACATACCATAGCATCAACACAATGTGCATTTATTACATATTCTATAGAATCTGCTATTATTTCTCTAGATGGTAAAGAATACAACATTCCAGAATGCCCCATAGCTATCCCATCATCTATAGCTATAGTATTAAATTCTTTCGCAACTCCTCCATTTATATTTATTTCTTCAGAAACAATTTTGCCTAAATTTCTTAAATGAATATGACCCGGAACAAATTCAGTAAATGAATTTACTATAGCAATAATAGGCTTATTAAAATCTTCATCTTTCATTCCTGTAGCTCTCCATAAAGCACGAGCCCCAGACATATTTTTCCCTTGAGTAGTTACTGAAGATCTATATGAAATCATTTTAAATAAAACTCCAATTTTAAATATTTAAAAATATTAAATAAAATATAACTTAATAAAATTATTTGAATATTTTTAATATAAAAATAATGCAGGGGAGGAGGGACTCGAACCCACAACATTCGGTTTTGGAGACCGATACTCTACCAATTTTGAGTTACACCCCTAATTATAAATTTTAACATTGAAAAAGAAAAATGTTAAAATTATTTAAATATAATATATAAAATTTAATTTTTAATATTATAACTATATTATAATATAATACTATTATTTTTTTTTATAGTCTATAATTATAAATATTTTAAAAAAAATAAAAATATATAATTTCTTTTAATATTAATAAATAAAACTGCAAAAAAATAAAAAACTATGAAGAAACCTATTTATTTAGACTATGCAGCTACTACACCAATAGATAAAAAAGTTGTAAAAAAAATGTTAAAATATTTAACTAAAGATAATAACTTTGGAAACCCAGCATCTAGATCTCACATATTTGGATGGAAAGCGGAAGAAGCTGTAGATATATCTAGAGAAAATATATCAGATTTAATACATGCTGATCCTAGAGAAATAATATTTACTTCCGGGGCAACTGAATCAATAAATTTAGCAATAAAAGGAATAATGAATTTTTACAAAAATAAAGGAAATCATATAATAACTAGTAGAACAGAGCACAAAGCAGTTTTAGATACATGTAGATATTTAGAAAGCAAAAATTGTAAAGTAACATATATAAAACCTAATAAAAAAGGATTAATAAAAGTTAAAGATATAAAAAAAAATATTCGAAAAAAAACTGTTTTGATTTCAATAATGCATGTAAATAATGAAACAGGAATAATTCAAAATATAAAAAAAATAAGTAAAATATGCAAAAATAAAAAAATTTTTTTTCATGTAGATGCTACTCAAAGCATAGGTAAAATAAAAATAAATATAAAAAAAATAAAAATAGATTTAATGTCATTTTCTGCTCATAAAATATATGGTCCAAAAGGAATAGGAGCATTATTTATTAGGAGAAATCCTAGAATTAGAATATCTCCTCAAATTCATGGTGGGGGGCATGAAAGAGGTATGAGATCAGGAACATTACCTGTGCATCAAATAGTAGGAATGGGAGAAGCATTTAAAATAGCTAAAAAAAATATGAAAAAAGAATATAAAAGATTAATAAAATTAAGAAATTTATTATGGAATAATATAAAAAATATAGAAGAAATATATTTAAATAGTAAATTAAAATACAGCTCTCCACATATATTAAATGTAAGCTTTAATTATATAGAAGGAGAATCAATAATAATGGCATTAAAAGATTTGGCAATATCATCTGGTTCTGCTTGTACATCTGCTAGTTTAGAGCCTTCATATGTATTAAAATCTATGGGAATTAAAACAGAATTAGCTCATAGTTCTATAAGATTTTCTATTGGAAGGTTCACTACAAAAGATGAAATAAATTATGCATCTAAAATAATACATAAATCTGTAAAAAAATTAAGAAAATTATCTCCGTTATGGGAAATGTTTAAAGAAGGAATTAATATAGAAAAAATAGATTGGAGTAAAAACACTTAAGTTATAAAAAATTTTAATTTTGGAGTATAAAAATGTCTTATAATAAGAAAGTAATAGATCATTATGAAAATCCTAGAAATGTTGGTTCTTTTTCAAAAAAAGAAAAAAATGTAGGAACTAGTTTAGTAGGCGCTCCAGCATGTGGAGATGTAATGAAACTGCAAATCAAAGTAAATAAAAAAAACATAATAGAAGATGCTTGTTTTAAAACATATGGATGTGGATCTGCTATTGCATCTAGTTCTTTAATGACTGAATGGATAAAAGGAAAAACTTTAAAACAAGCTAAAAAAATAAAGAACATAAAAATAGTAAAAGAATTAAATTTACCTCCTGTAAAAATACATTGCTCAATATTAGCTGAAGAAGCAATAAAAAAAGCAATATTAGACTACAAAAAAAAAAATAAAAAAAAAGATTAAAATAAAATATAAGTGCTAAAATAAAATATTTAGCACTTATATAAATATAAATAATATGAACTATTTTAAATTGTTTAAGATTGATGAATCATTTAAATTAGATAAAAAAAAATTATCTAAAAAATTTTATAAATTACAAAAAAAATTTCACCCAGATATGAATATTAAAAAAACAAAGGAAGAAATAAAAAATAATTTAAAAAAATCTATATTAATAAATAATGCATATAACATATTAAAAAATTCATATAAAAGAGCAAAATATATAATAGAAATAAATTATTCAAAAAAACATGAAAAAAAAAATTATAACTTAAAATTTTTAAATTATTGTTTTAACATAAATGATGAAATAGAAAAAGAATACAAGAATGAAAAAAGAGAAAAAAAATTAATAAAAATATTAAATGAAATAAAAAAAAAAAAAAAAAAATATTATGTAAGAATAGAAAGATATTTAAATAAAAAAAGATGGAAAAAATCAAAAAAAATATTAATTAAATTAAACTTCATTAATAAAATTTACAAAAAACTAAAATACAAAATAATAAATAAATAAAAAATATTTAAAAAATACAAAAAATAACAAACTTGAAAAATAATATTATTAATAATATAATTAATAATATTATTTTAATAACGTAAATAAAAAATTATAATTTAATAAAAAATATTATGCCGAAAATTTCATTTTTGCCACATAAAAAAATAATTCCAAAAGGTATTACTATAGATGCACAGGAAGGAGAAACAATATTAAATGCTGCGCTAAAAAATAATATAGAAATAGAACATGCTTGTGAAAAATCATGCGCTTGCACAACATGTCATTGTATAATAAAAAAAGGATTTTCATCACTTTCAAAATGCTCAGAAAAAGAAGAAGACACTTTAGACAAAGCATGGAAAGTAGAAGAAAAAAGCAGACTAACATGCCAAGCAAAAATTGGAAAAAAAGATATAATAGTAAAAATACCATATTATTCATCTAATTACGTTAAAGAATAAAAGTTAAATAAATAATATATTTATAAAATTTTTATTTAATATAAGGATTTTTACTTTTTTTAAAAAATATATTTAAAGTAATCCCTTTTAAATTTAAATGTTTAATAAAACTATTAATTAAGTATTTTTTATATGAATTAATTAAATTATCTGTTCTATTACCATGAATTAATATTCTAAATGGTTTTTTAGAAATTAAATTTGCATATTTTAATTTTATTTTTTTTCTATCAAATAATGGAGGTTTATGATTGTTAACAATAGTATGTAATATTTTTGTTAACTTAGACGGAGAATAATCTTTATTAACTAAGTTGTTAATTTTTTCTATAGTGTTAAATATAGAAAATATATTTTTTTTATATTTTGCTGAAATAAAATGAAAATCTAATAAGATAGTTTTTTTAATAAAATTTTTAAGTAATTCTTTAAATTTTATTTTTTCTTTTAAAGATAATAAATCCCATTTGTTAATAACAATAAAAATATATTTTTCTAAAGAAATGACATTATTTATTAAATAAAAATCTTGATTAGATATTCCAATACTAGCATCAATAATTAACATAATAATATCTCCATTCATAATAGAACTCATTGTCTTTGAAACAGACAATGATTCTTTTTTAGAAAAAAAATTTTTTTTCTTTCTTATTCCAGCTGTATCTATAAAAATATAATTTACGTTTTTATATATAAATGGAATTTCAACACTATCTGTAGTAGTTCCAGGAAAATTATCAGTAATAATACGATTTTCATTAATTATAGAATTTATTAAAGTAGATTTTCCAATATTAGGTTTACCTAAAACAACAATTTTTGTATAAATTTTATTATAATTTTTATTTATCCTATAATCCTCTAACAAATAAAAATTTTTTTTATATAAATTATATTTAAAAGTATATTTATTTTTATATATCCAAGGTATAATTTTATCATAAAATAAATTTTTAATACCAATGTTGTTAGAAGAAGAAGTAAAGTAAACAGACTTAAATCCTAAAGAATAAAAATCCATATTGGTGCTAGAAAAATTAAAATTCTCAGATTTATTAACTATTAAAAAAATTTTTCTATTAAACTTTCTTAAAACTTTAGATATTTCTTTATCTAAAAAAGTTATACCGTCAATAGCACTAACTACAAATAAAATTAATTTAGAATTATTAATATAAAACATAATTTTATTTTCTATTTTCTTATATAAACAAGAATTATTTTTATACTTTATACCAGCTGTATCAACAAGAAAAAAACAGTCGCAATGTTTATTACAAATACAAACAATATTAGAATCTCTAGTAAAATTTTTACAATCTGTAGCAATAGAAATTCTATTATTTAAAAACATATTAAATAAACTAGATTTACCAACATTAGTCCTACCTATTAAACTCACATATTTATTAATCATAACATTTTACTCGTGCAATAACAAAATTTAATTAAATTATATTATAAAACTATTATAAATTAAAATTTTGTATAACTAAATAAAAATATTACATTTTACTATTATATTAATTATTAAATTAATATATAATATATTAACTAAATATTACATTTTACTATTATATTAATTATTAAATTAATATATAATATATTAACTAAATAAAAAAAATATAATCTCATCTGTAGAGTCTTTTAAATAACTTACTTAAATATTATTTAATTTAAACATTTTATTTCAATAATATATATATATTTATATAAAAATATATATATATATATTAATATATATTAAAACTTACAAAGTTATTATAAAATTGTATAATAGATTTTTTTGTTTATATATTTTTATAATTAGTACTTTTGATGAATTTAATTTTATTTATATATAAATTTTAAATTAATTTCTTATATAATGGAGATAAATATATTAA
>NZ_CP134983.1 GCF_039363085.1 Buchnera aphidicola (Ceratoglyphina bambusae)
ATTTTGAGTGTAATTTTTATAAGTTTTAAATAATTTTATAAATTTTGAGTGTAATTTTTATAAGTTTTAAATAATTTTATAAATTTTTAATAGTAAAAAATTTTTATTTTTTTTAATAAAAATTTGGTATGGGGGAAGTTGCTAATTTTCTTAAATAATAATATTCAATATTAATTTGTTTTTTTAAACCTTCAGGCCCTAAATTAGTTAATTCCATTATTGAATATCTTGAAACTAAAGCTCTTAAAATTTTTTGTTTAGCTTCTTTTTCATCTAACGCTAAAATTTTTTTTGCTTTAATATGTTTTCTATAAAAAATATGTTTAATATGTCTATGTTTAAAAATTCCTCTTATACGATTATCTTTACCTCTTCTTCTAGCTTCTAAGAAATTAATTTTTTTTAATCCTTTTTTTACTAAACCTTTATTTATCCATCCTAATTGTTGTTTTTTAGCATTATATAATTTTTGAGAAGATATTCCTATAAGTTTAAAAAATAATGGAGTTAATATAATCATTTTAGGAGTATAATTTCCTATAACTTTGTCCCAAACTTTTTCACATATTACAAATCCCATAGGTTCCATAAAATCTGTAATTAATCTGGAAACTCTAGTTATAGATTTATTTCCGGCTTTTGATATAGTAGATAAACCACATTCATCAGCTAACTGTTCTACTGAAGCTTGCACTAAATCAGAAGTTATATTGAAATGATATATCATAGCTATAACTATAGCTCTCATAGCGCAAGCTCTATGTTCATTTAATCTTCTTTTTCTTTTTATTAAAATACCAGTTTTAGGATCTTTTGGTTGTATAATATAATTTAATTCAGTTCTAGCAACATCTATTGATGAAGCCATTTTTATAGCATATTTTATAAAAGCTGGTCTAGACTTATCTTTTTTAGGTCGTGTAAATTTAGGGCTTCTATTAAAAATATATTTTTCTCTATGATACATAATTTTTCTCAAAATAAAAATTTTTAATATAAATGTTTTAAATTAAATAAATAATATCATTTTAAACAAATTAAAACAAAATAAATTTAATTATTAAAATTATTTAAATAAAATATTGTAATTTTAATATAATATATTATATTTTTATATAAAGTATATTAAATATTTTAAATATAATTTTTTATATTAATAAATAAAATAATAAAAATATAATTTTAATTAAAATAACATTGATTTTTATATAAAAATTAAAAATTTTTAATATATATTTATATAAATATACTAAAATTTATATAAAAATACAAAAAATATTAATTAGGTAATATAAAAAATGGAAAAAATTATTGCTAGTATAATATATGCTTCTAGATGGTTGATGTTTCCTGTATACATCGGTTTATCATTTGGTTTTATTCTATTAACATTAAAATTTTTTCAACAAGTAATTTATGTCATTCCAGAAATATTTAGTATGTCTGAATCAGGTTTGGTTCTTATAGTATTATCTTTAATAGATATAGCTTTAGTAGGTGGTTTATTAGTAATGGTAATGTTTTCAGGATATGAAAATTTCATAGTAAAAATGGAAGAAATAAAGGAAAATAAAAATAGATTAAGTTGGATGGGCACAATGGATGTAAATTCTATAAAAAATAAGGTAGCATCTTCTATAGTTGCTATTTCATCTGTTCATCTTTTAAGAATATTTATGAATGCAGAGAAGATTTTAGATAACAAAATTATGTGGTTTGTAATAATTCATTTAACATTTGTAATATCAGCTTTTGGTATGGCTTATATAGATAAAATGAGTAAAAAAAAATATAAAAATTAAAAAATTACTTTACAAAAAAAATATAATTTTAAATAAATATTAATGTACACAATGAATATTTATATATTGAAATAAAGTTAAATTTAAATATAAAAATAAATATAGATTTATAAGATTTTTTTATAATTTAATTTTTTTGATATATAAAAATGTAATATTTTTTTTAAATATATTTTTTAAAAATTTAAAATAAAAATTTCTTATAATTGTGTACATTTTTATTAATAAAAAATTTATATATAAAAAACGTATTTAAATAAATATAATGTTAAAATTTATCTTATAATTTTGTTATATTTCCATATACTATTTAAAACATTTACTATAGATTTAGTATAAGATTCTATAAAATTAGAAGTAATTTTTTCTCCATAAAATTTATTTTTTTTATATAATATAATTATGGAGACTTTATTAATTAAATTATTTTTATCTTTTTCAAAGATAGACTTAAATTTTTTTAATTTTATTTTTATATTAGAAGTTTTACTAAATATTTTACAAATTGCATATATAATGTTTGATTTTGTTTTAATAGAACAAATCTTAGTATTTTCACCACAAACTAATTTTATTAAAATATTATTTTCAACATTATTTTTAATAGAAATTTTTAAATGTTTTAATTTGAAATAATTACTTTCTTTTTTAAAATTTTTTAAAAAAGCTAAAGCTTCTAAATCATAACTAAATATTCTTCCATATTTATCTGTCAATTTTATAAAATTTTTATATAATTTATTTAAATTATATTTATCTTCTGAATAACCCATTTTATTCATATGATATTTTATAGCTGCTCTTCCAGATCTAGATGTTAAATTGAATTCTTTATTTTTTGCACCAATAGTTTCAGGAGAAATTATTTCATAATTTTTTCTGTTTTTTAATATTCCATCTTGATGTATTCCTGACGAATGAGAAAATGCATTACTTCCAATAATAGATTTGTTTGGTGAAATATTTACATTACATATTTTACTTATAATTTTACTAGTCTTATAAATTTTTTTATGATTTATATCTGTATAAAAATTTAAAATATCTTTTCTTGTTTTTATTGCCATTATTATTTCTTCTAAAGCTGTATTACCAGATCTTTCTCCAATACCATTTATTGTACCTTCTATTTGCCTAGCTCCTGATTGTATTGCAGTAATAGAATTTCCAGCAGCCATACCTAAGTCATTATGGCAATGTATAGAAATTATTGATTTGTCTATATTAGGAACTTTATTAATTATTAATTTTATTATTTTAGAAAATTCAGTAGGAATATTATAACCTACAGTATCTGGTATATTTATAGTAGTAACTCCATGTTTTATTACATTTTCTATAATTATACATAAATTATCTATGTTGGTTCTACCAGCATCTTCACATGAAAATTCTATATCATTAGTATATTTTTTAGCTCTTTTAACTGAATTTATAGCCATTTCTAAAATTTCTTCAAAATTTTTTCTTAATTTATATTTAATATGTAAATTAGAAGTTCCAATAAATAAATGAATTCTAAAAGATCTTGAAAAAGAATTAGACATTGCCTTAGCTGCTATATCAATATCTTCATTTTTACATCTTGCTAAACTGCAAATTGTACTATTTTTTATATTTTTAGAAATTAAATTAACTGATTTAAAATCTTCAGGGGAAGATATTGGAAAACCTGCTTCTATTATATCTACACCCATTTTTTCTAATAATTTTGCAATTTTTAATTTATCATTAGATTTTAAGCTGTGCTGTAAAGATTGATCACCATCTCTTAATGTAGTATCAAAAATAATAATTTTTTCTTTCATATTTTACCTTATAAATATATATTTTTATTTTATAAAACACTTTTTTAAAAAAATATGTTTTTATTTTCATATTCTTTTATTTTATCTTTATATTTCATAGTATAATCAATTCTATCTAAACCGTTAATTAAACAAAATTGATAAAAAGGATTTATTTTAAAAAAATATTTTTTGTTAAATATTAATATATATTTTTTAACTATATTTACTTGAAAATAAATAGATTTTTTATTATTATATATTATTTTAAAAATTTCATTAATTTTATTTTCATTCAAAGTTATTAATAAAATGCCATTATTAAAACAATTATTATAAAAAATATCTGAAAAACTAGCAGATATAATAACTTTAAAACCAAAATCTTTAATAGCCCACACTGCATGCTCTCTAGAAGATCCACAACCGAAATTTTTTCTAGTAAGTAAAATGCTAGAATTTTTATAAATCTTATTGTTTAATATAAATTTATAATTTAAATCTTTAATATTATTATTTATATATCTCCAATTAAAAAATAAATATTTTCCAAATCCATTTTTAGTTATTTTTTTTAAAAATTGTTTTGGAATTATAACATCAGTATCTATATTTGACATATCTAATGGTACAACTTTACCAAAATGTTTTATAAATTTTTTCATATTTTAAATTAACTCTATATTTTTTAAATTTAAATTTCTCTTATATCTACTATTTTACCATATACCGCAGCAGCGGCTGCCATAGCTGGGCTAACTAAATGTGTCATACTATTTCTACCTTGTCTTCCTTCAAAATTTCTATTACTTGTAGATACACATCTTTCACCTTCATTTAACTTATCATCATTCATTGCTAAACACATAGAACAACCAGGATTTCTCCATTCAAATCCTGATTCAATAAAAATTTTGTCTATTCCTTCTTTTTCTGCTTGTAATTTCACACATTTTGATCCTGGTACAACTATTGCTTTTACATTTTTATGAACTTTTTTGTTAATAATTATCTTTGATGCTTCTCTTAAATCTTCTATTCTAGAATTTGTACAAGATCCTATAAAAACTTTATCTATAGATAAATTTTTTAAAAATTCTCCTGGTTTTAAACGCATATATTTTAATGCATGTTCTACATTTCTTTTTTCATAAACATTTTTATAATTATTTAATAATGGTATTTTATCTTCTATATTAATAGTTTGACTAGGATTGGTCCCCCAAGTAATTTGTGGAGATAAATTTTTTATATTAAAATAAAATTTTTTGTCAAAAAAAGAATTTTTATCTGATTTTAAAGTCTTCCAATATTTCTTTAATTTTTTCCATAAATTACCTTTAGGTGAATATTCTTTGTTTTTCAAATATTTATAAGTTACTTTATCTGGAGAAATAATACCTGATTTAGCTCCTAGTTCTACAGCCATATTACATATAGTCATTCTAGATTCCATACTAATATTAGATATTGTATTTCCATAAAATTCTATTATATAACCACTTCCAATAGAAGTACTTAAATTTTTTATTATATGCAATATAATATCTTTAGAATAAACATATTTAGGTATTTTGCCAGAAATTTTTATTTTCATATTTTTATAACGTATTTGAGATAAAGTTTGAGTAGCTAGAACATGCTCCACTTCAGATGTACCAATGCCAAAAGCTAATGATCCAAAAGCACCATGAGTGGATGTATGAGAATCACCACAAACAATTGTAGTACCAGGTAATGTTAAACCAAGCTCAGGCCCTATGACATGAACTATACCCTGTTTGGGGTGATTTAAATCAAACAATTTAATATTATGATATTTACAATTTTTTTTTAATTCTTCCATTTGAATAAATGACATTTTATTAGACTTATATGATATTTCTTTCTTTGTCGGAACATTATGATCCATAGTAGCAAAAGTTTTTTCTGGTCTTCTTACATCTCTGAATTTTTCTTTTAAAGAATAAAAAGCTTGAGGTGAAGTTACTTCATGTAACAAATGTAAATCTATATAAATTAAAGGAGTTTCGTTTTTTTTTTCATATATTACATGAGAATTATATAATTTTTCATATAAAGTTGTTTTTTTATTTTTCATTTTTTTCCTATATATTTTTAATTAAAGTTTGAGCTATTATATCACCCATTTCATCTGTAGAAACATACTCTTTATTTACATCATTACTTAAATCTTTTGTTATATAACCTAGTTCTAAAACTTCTTTTACAGTATTATCTATCTTTTTAGATATATTATCTAATTTCATAGTATATTTTAACATCATAGAAAGAGATAAAATTTGAGCTATGGGATTAGCAATATTTAAATTTTTTATATCTGGAGCTGACCCACCTGATGGTTCATATAATCCAAATTTTTTTTCATTTATACTTGCAGAGGGGAGTAATCCTATTGATCCTATTATTGCAGCACATTCATCAGAAATTATATCTCCAAAAATATTAGAACATAATATTACATCAAAAATACTAGGATTTTTAATTATTTGCATAACAGCATTATCAACATATAAATGATTTAGTTTTACATTAGGAAATTCTTTAGAAACTTCATTTACAACCTCTCTCCATAAAATGGAACTTTTTAATACATTAGATTTATCTATTGAAGTAAGTTTTTTTTTTCTTTTGTTTGCAATTTTAAATGCAATTCTAGAGATTCTATAAATTTCTTTTTTACTATATATTTCTGTATCAAATGCTTTTTTTTTTATTTTATTTTTATCATATATAAATTTTGAATTTCCAAAATATATTCCACCTATTAATTCTCTTATACACAGTATATCTATTCCATTTATAGATATACTGTTTTTTAATGGAGATAAATAATTTAATTTAGAATACAATTTAGCTGGTCTAATATTACAAAATAAATTAAATTTTTTCCTAATAAATAATAAAGATTCTTTTTCTAATGAAATATTTTTATTAAAAAAATTATATCTAGGGTCTCCAACTGAACCAAATAAAATTGCATTAGATTTTTCACATCCGTATAAAGTTTCTTTAGGCATAACAGTTTTATATTTTTTTATTGCTGAGTATCCAACTAAATAATTTTTATATTGTATGTTTAAAAAAAATTTTTTTTTTAATACATTTATTATTTTATATGCTTGTCTCATTACTTCAGGGCCTATTCCATCACCAGGTAATATTGCAATTTTATATTTTTTTGACATTTTATAATTACTTTTTATAATATACTTAAAAAAATTATATAAAATTTTAAGATATTTATTTTAAATTAAATTTACTATATGAACAAAAATAATAGATTTTATATAATTTTACAAATTTTTTATTAAAAATTGCATAATTTAATATTATTAAAAAATTTTTTAATTACTAATGTATATTTCTTTTTTAAAAGATTTTTTAGTTAATGTTATTTTGCATCTATCTCTTTGGTTGCATATAAAAATTTTCACACATGCATTTATTTTTTTTAAAATTATAAAATATTTAATTTTTATAAGTTTTAAATAATTTTATAAATTTTGAGTGTAATTTTTATAAGTTTTAAATAATTTTATAA
>NZ_CP134984.1 GCF_039363085.1 Buchnera aphidicola (Ceratoglyphina bambusae)
TGAAGAAGAAATATATAATTTAATAATGAATATTAAAGATCCAATATTATTACTTTCACCAGGACCCGGAATACCCTTAAAAGCTGGGTGTATGATGAAAATTATAAAAAAATTTTCAAAAAAAATTCCTATATTAGGTATATGTTTAGGTCATCAAGCTATAATAGAGTATTTTAATGGCACAATTAAAAAATCAAAAAGTATTTTACATGGAAGATCATCTTTAATATTTCATGACAATAAATTTATGTATAAAAATATATCTAATCCATTAAAAGTCTCTAGATATCATTCTTGGATATGTGACAAGATTCCTAAAAGTTTTATAATAAATGCATGTTACAAAAATATTGTAATGTCAATAAGACATAATAAACATAAAATATGTAGCTTTCAATTTCACCCAGAATCAATCTTAACTATTCATGGAAATATATTATTAAAAAACACTATTAAATGGCTTTCAGAATAGTGCATTTTATTAATTATATATTTCATATAAACAATTTTTAAAAAATTTTATATATGCATGTGGTTTTTTTTTTAAATATTTTTATTCTTTATATTTTTTGTTACATGCATGCATCTAATTTTTTAATTAATTTTAAGAAGAATTTTATGTCAAATATTTTTATATTAGATAATTTAGACTCTTTAACATATAACATAGCTGAAGAACTTAGAGTATATGGTCATAACGTTCATATACATAGAAATGATAGCCGTGAAGAAGAAATATATAATTTAATAATGAATATTAAAGATCCAATATTATTACTTTCACCAGGACCCGGAATACCCTTAAAAGCTGGGTGTATGATGAAAATTATAAAAAAATTTTCAAAAAAAATTCCTATATTAGGTATATGTTTAGGTCATCAAGCTATAATAGAGTATTTTAATGGCACAATTAAAAAATCAAAAAGTATTTTACATGGAAGATCATCTTTAATATTTCATGACAATAAATTTATGTATAAAAATATATCTAATCCATTAAAAGTCTCTAGATATCATTCTTGGATATGTGACAAGATTCCTAAAAGTTTTATAATAAATGCATGTTACAAAAATATTGTAATGTCAATAAGACATAATAAACATAAAATATGTAGCTTTCAATTTCACCCAGAATCAATCTTAACTATTCATGGAAATATATTATTAAAAAACACTATTAAATGGCTTTCAGAATAGTGCATTTTATTAATTATATATTTCATATAAACAATTTTTAAAAAATTTTATATATGCATGTGGTTTTTTTTTTAAATATTTTTATTCTTTATATTTTTTGTTACATGCATGCATCTAATTTTTTAATTAATTTTAAGAAGAATTTTATGTCAAATATTTTTATATTAGATAATTTAGACTCTTTAACATATAACATAGCTGAAGAACTTAGAGTATATGGTCATAACGTTCATATACATAGAAATGATAGCCGTGAAGAAGAAATATATAATTTAATAATGAATATTAAAGATCCAATATTATTACTTTCACCAGGACCCGGAATACCCTTAAAAGCTGGGTGTATGATGAAAATTATAAAAAAATTTTCAAAAAAAATTCCTATATTAGGTATATGTTTAGGTCATCAAGCTATAATAGAGTATTTTAATGGCACAATTAAAAAATCAAAAAGTATTTTACATGGAAGATCATCTTTAATATTTCATGACAATAAATTTATGTATAAAAATATATCTAATCCATTAAAAGTCTCTAGATATCATTCTTGGATATGTGACAAGATTCCTAAAAGTTTTATAATAAATGCATGTTACAAAAATATTGTAATGTCAATAAGACATAATAAACATAAAATATGTAGCTTTCAATTTCACCCAGAATCAATCTTAACTATTCATGGAAATATATTATTAAAAAACACTATTAAATGGCTTTCAGAATAGTGCATTTTATTAATTATATATTTCATATAAACAATTTTTAAAAAATTTTATATATGCATGTGGTTTTTTTTTTAAATATTTTTATTCTTTATATTTTTTGTTACATGCATGCATCTAATTTTTTAATTAATTTTAAGAAGAATTTTATGTCAAATATTTTTATATTAGATAATTTAGACTCTTTAACATATAACATAGCTGAAGAACTTAGAGTATATGGTCATAACGTTCATATACATAGAAATGATAGCCG